>DAOVNE010000016.1 GCA_030630395.1 Candidatus Eiseniibacteriota bacterium | reverse complement strand
GGTATGAGCGAGACACCCTTCTCCCTGGCCTCGCGGTCGAGAGCCAGTTCGCCCTCGACGACGGTGTTGTTCCCACCCAGATCGCAGAAGTGGACGCCCGCCGCGACAGCGAGCTGAGCCAGCTCCAGATTGAACCTGTAGCTCACCGCACTCAAGACGGCGTCGGTACCCTCCATGGCATCGAGAACTGCGGCATGATTGGTGACGTCCAGAAGGTGGGGGACGGCCTTTTCTGAGTCCGCGAAGCGGGCCGCATCCTCCGCCACGGCGCGGTCGACATCGGCGACGACGACCTTCTCAACATCATTCTGCCTGACCATGTCGTAGGCGGCCGCTCTTCCCATCAGGCCGCCGCCCAGGATGAGCATTCTCATCTGCTTCCTCTCAGTCATCAAGGACGACGTCGGGTGGTGGTTCGGTCATGAGACTGACCACCACGACAGTTACGAGAGCCAGTATGAAGGCAGGAACGAGTTCGTACACGAACCCCTTGAGCACCGGGACGTTGTGCCACACGACGGCGACAACCGAACCGACGATCATGCCACCCAGGACTCCCCACTTCGTGGTCCTCTTCCACCAGAGCGACAGGACCATCCCCGGTCCGAACGCGGCGCCGAGTCCGGCCCAGGCGTAGAGGACGAACCAGTAGACTCTCTCGGACGCACGCGTCGCGAGCACAAACGCAATGACGCCGATGACAACCGTTCCGATGCGACTCAGAGCCACCAGGAGCTTCTGTGAAGCCTTCCGGTTGACGAGCTGGTGGTAGATATCCTCCGAGAGGGCGGACGTGGCCACGAGGAGCTGAGAGTCGGCAGTCGACATCATCGCGGCAATGGCCGCGGAGATGACGATGCCTGCGACGCCAAGAGGAAGCGCCCAGAGTGCCATCTCCGGCATCACATGCTCAGCATCGGCCAGCCCGTCCACGCCGAACTTCGCGAGCCCGGCGATACCGACCAGGATGGCGCCCCAGAATGCGATGACAACCCAGCTCATCGCGATCAGCGTGCCCTTGCGAAGCTCATCCGGCTTGCGGATGGCCATGAATCGCGTGAGCAGATGCGGCTGCCCGACGTAGCCCAGTCCGATGCCGAGGCTGCCTATGATAAGTCCCATCACCAGCGGATGACCGGTCTTCCCTCCGGTCACGAGGAGGAGGTTGGGGTCGATCGCACCGATCCTCTCGGCCACCCCGGCGACGCCCCCGAGCATGATGAAGGCTGCCACGGGGAGGAGGATCATGGCTCCGGCCATCAGGATGCCCTGCACCAGATCGGTCCAGGCCACCGCGAGGAATCCTCCCATCATCGTATAAAAGAGGATGACCACGGCCCCGATTATCATGCCGTGGAGCGGTTCGAGACCGAAGGTCGCGTGAAGCACCTTGCCGGCCGCCAGAAACTGGGCCGAGACATAGAACGTGAAGAAGAAGACAATCACGGCCATCGAGACGATACGAAGCGTGTGCGAACTGTCCTGGAATCTGGCCTCGAAGTAGTCGGGGAGTGTCAGGGCGCCCAGGCGCTCGGTCTGGATTCTGAGTCTTCGTGCCACCAGCGTCCACGAGGCCAGGATTCCGACCGCGCAGCCGATCGCCGACCAGATGGCCGAGAATCCCGAGACCAGAGCGAGACCGGGAAGACCGATCAGGAGCCACGCGCTCTCGCCGCTGGCTCGTTCGCTTATCGCGACGACCCACGCTCCGAGCCGGCGACCTGCCAGCAGGAAGTCCGCGAGCGTCTTGGTGTAGCGAAACGTAATGAAGCCTACGACCACGACGACGACGAGGTATCCGATGAAGCCGACCAGGACCGGGTCCATAGCTAGCTTCTCCTTTTCGGGAACAGGAAGTAGATGATCGCGACCGCGATCAGGACTGCAGGTGGGAAGATGAACCAGAAGACGGTCGATGCCGGCATAAGCGTCTCCTCGTAAGGGGAGCGCCGGGCCGCGAACGCGCCACCGCTCCTATTTCAGAACAACCAGCCTCCGCGTTATGGACACGCCCGCTGCCTCGAGACGGCAGAAGTAGACCCCGGCCGCCACGCGGCGGCGGACGCTGTTCTCAAGATCCCAGATCACATCGCGTGACCCCGGTTCAACCACCTCGTCGAGAAGAGTGCGGACCTTTCTCCCGGTGAGATCGTAGATCTCGAGCCTCGCCACTGACGCGGAGGGTATCACAAACGAAAGCGAAGAGCGAGTGCGTGCAGGATTCGGGTAGGGTCGATCAAGCGCGAGCATCGATAGCTCGGTCGTGTCGGGGACGTCCGTTGTAGGCGCGATATTGACATACTCAGTGCTGTTCCCGGAGAGCGGAATGTCGATGTAGCAC
The DNA here is from genome assembly GCA_030630395.1 of Candidatus Eiseniibacteriota bacterium. Classification (GTDB taxonomy): domain Bacteria; phylum Joyebacterota; class Joyebacteria; order Joyebacterales; family Joyebacteraceae; genus Joyebacterum. The sequence goes on along the minus strand of DAOVNE010000016.1, from coordinate 10,492 downwards.
GTGGCCACGTCACCGTCCACGATGGTCTGGGTCAGCGTTCCGTTGTCAATGGCGTACGGCATCGAATCGGCAGGCACGCGGAACTTGATTCTAGCGTGCTCGAACGACTCCGGGTAGTCGTTCAGGATAACGGCCCCCATGATTGCTGCTGTTCCGTCGTTATCCGGGTAGTAGGTGACCCTGAGTTCTTCGCCGCTACTGCCCGCGGCGAGCGGCTCGGATGGGATGATCGCGTTACCCGAGACCCGTACGAGTCTGAATTCCCGACCGCCGTCGCAGATTGCTTCGCACGAGAGGTCGTACGGGTGCTGAGTTATCGATCCTGAAGTTGAGTGGATGTGGCCCCAGAGGGCACAGTCGACGCCGAGGGTCTCGAGATCGATCTGCCATGAGAAGTCGTAGTGGTAGAACAGGACCTTGGCCGCGCTGGGGTCGGCGAGCGCAAGATCGTCGGACAACCAGTTCATCTGGCGGCTTGTGAAGCTGTCCGGACCGTAGATCGAGTAGCGCCAGCTGTCGTAGTTGTCGTACGCCTCCATCCCCGTGAAATGTGCCTGGCCATAGTCGAACGAGCAGTTCTGCGTGAAGATGTACTCGTTGGGCGGCGGGTCGGCCAGATAGCGCCAACCGAAGAAACTCCACCAGTCGCGCCTGGCAGTGCCGGCCGGCGGAGGCGTGTCGTCCCATCCGCCGAGGTCGTGGTTGCCGCCGACGATGAATACGGGGACATCGAACTCGCAGGAGATGCGATGCGCCCTCGTGAAAACGTGCCATCCCAGGTAGTCCTCGAGCTCTCCCTCGTTCACAAGGTCGCCCGTGTGAATCACGAAGGCAGGATTGATGATGTTCACGTCATCGATGACGGCTCTGTAGTCGTCCATCTCCGTTGAGTCTGATTCCGCGCCCTGTTGGTAGTGGAACTTGTGGGTCGGCAGGTGCGTGTCAGTGACGTGGATGAAGTAGAAATCATCCTCTATCGCCGGCTTCACGGCTACCGCGTGGGCGATCGTGTCCGAGATCCCGTCCGACGCCTCGACGACCAGGTCGTACACCTCGGCTGGGACGCCCACCGGCACTGACGCGTTCATGAACCAGCGCTCGTACCCGTGGCTGTAATTCTCATTCCAGATACTAAGCGCGTACTCATTCGACCCGCGTGCCAGATGGGCCGACCAGTTCGTGGTCGATATCGGAGCGATCGCCTCGATCGGGAAGCTCGAACCCGCCGTCGTGATGGCCGGCACCGACATGATCGGGCGCATGACAATACTCAGCGTGTCGCCACGCCCCTCGGAGGAGGGCGTAGGAAGGAGGCGGAACTCGAACTCCGTCGTCACTCCGGCGACCACGAATACGAACTCCTCGCCGGAGAAGTAGCCGGGAGGTGAGGCCTCAAGCTGGTAGTTCGCCTGTGGCAGTGTCAGGTCAGAGAACCCACCCGGTCCCGAGATGACCTCGGTATACGGGGCAACGCCATTCACCGCGAGCGCGATCAGAGCATCCTCGATGCCCTGGCTGCTGGTGTCGTCCACGAGAGACACCTCGAGAAGCCCGGTATTGAGCCCTCTGATCTCGTGCACGGCGTCCGAGACGGCTGCAAGATCCGGCTGCCCCACGGCCATGTAGCGAGTGAATGTGATGGTCTCACCGGCTGCGATGTCCGACGCGAACACAATCGGATCCGACCACGAACCACCGTGCGAGACGTTGAACGATCCTGCTGTCTTGGTGTACGCGTAGCACGTGCTACCGCCCCTCCCGGCCGTCCACTCGGTCAGGGTCGTCGTGCCCGAGACATCCGTACCGTAGCCGGGGACGAAGTGCAGCGAGTTCCCCCAGTCGAGCACGTCTCCGGCCTCATAGCCGTGTACAGGTCCTCCCTGGTTCTCGATCGATGTTTCGATGCTCAAGTAGCGCAGTGACTCGCTCAAAGAGTAGCGCGTGACGACCCTGAGGTCGCTGTCGTCCGAGTCCCACCCTACCGCTCGTATCACCGCCGTGCCGCTCGAGCCATCGCTCTCCACAACGACCGAGTCGTAGACTGCCTGGCGAGGGTAGTCGACCAGGAGCGTAAGGTGATACTCGAACTCATCTATCAGTGTCGCTTCCGGGGCGGCATCGATGATGTTGCCGCCGGACTCGCTCGCCCCCACCGTGTGGGTCTGTCCGCTGACGATGACTGCAATCACGCCGTTCGACATAAGAAGATCGCCGAGCTGGCCGTCGGTGGCCGCACCGGTGAGAAGATCGGCCTCATCATCAATGACGTGAGCCACAACCTCCGCACGGGCCGCGCCCGCCCAGATCAGGATCAACATGGATAGCGTGGAAATATGCAATGCCCTGAGCATTCTCACAGTTGCTTCTCCAGATGAGGGGCGCAGCGTCAGGGGAGTGAAAGCTCTCTCAACCTTCTATTATAGCACTTGAATACACGCTCACCAAGGTTCACCCGGCGACAATCCGTTCGTCCCCGGTATACTTGCCACATCGCCCGTCGGCTGCTACACTGCAGATGGGAATCGGGAGTGTACTTGAAGCAGGAGGGGCAGCATGGAAAACGAGATCCAGGGACAGGAGCAGGAGAAGCCGGCGGAGCCCAAGATCGAGCCGGCAGCCGGCGACCCGACAGTTGCGTCAGGAGGGGGCATTCCGGAACAGGCGCGCACGTGGGCGATGGCCTGCCATCTCATGGCGCTCTCCGGCGTCATCGTTCAGGGAATCGGGTTCGTCCTCGGTCCGCTGATCACATGGCTCATCAAGAAGGACGATCATCCGTTCATTGATGAGCAGGGCAAGGAAGCAGTCAACTTCCAGATCACGATGCTTCTGGCCATGATCGCCTCGGCGCTTCTCATCTTCGTCTTCATCGGGGTTGTTCTCCTGCCGCTGATCGCAATCGGCGATATCGTGTTCACCGTCATCGCAGCGCTCAAGGCGAAGGAAGGCGAGCACTACCGCTATCCGTTCGCGTTCAGGTTCGTCAAGTAGGGTAGGCGAGCATTCCACGCAGGGGGGGGCTCTTGCGGCGTGAGACCAAGGCGTATGCCGCTGGGCTGACCACGGTGCTTCTCTGGTCGACCGTGGCTTCGGCTTTCAAGTTGACGCTCCGCTACCTGGACTACGCTCAGCTCCTGCTCTACGCGGCCATCACGTCCTTATCTATACTCGGACTCATCCTCGTCGCGCGCGGGCGCTTCGGGGATGTGTTCCGGGCGTCGCGGCATGAGTACGCCCGTTCACTCGTGCTCGGCATTCTGAACCCCTTCGTCTACTACCTCGTGCTCTTCAAGGCGTACGAGCTTCTCCCCGCGCAGGTCGCGCAGCCTCTGAACTACACCTGGGCGCTGACACTCGCGTTTCTGTCCATTCCTCTTCTGAAACAGCGCCTCGCCGCGACGGACATCCTCGCGGGGTTCATCTGCTACGCGGGTGTCGTCGTCATCTCGACCGGAGGTCGATTCTCCGGCATGGGTGGCGTGAGCCCGGCGGGTGTGGCTCTCGCGCTCGGAAGCACGCTCATCTGGGCGCTCTACTGGATCTACAACACGCGAGATGGGCGAGATCCCGTCGTTGCCCTCTTCACGAACTTCGCATTCGGGCTTCCGTTTGTTCTCATCTACTGCGCCGTCTTCTCGAGCCTCCGAGTCGAGCATGCGGCCGGCCTCCTTGGGGCGGCATACGTGGGCGCCGTCGAGATGGGCTTCGCCTTCGTCCTGTGGCTCGTGGCCTTGAGACTCACCGATAGCGTCGCCCGAGTAGGGAATCTGATCTTCCTCTCACCGTTCATATCGCTCGTCTTCATCCGCGTGTTCGTGGGCGAGGAGATTCGCCGCTCGACGATTCCCGGGCTCGTCCTCATCGTTGTCGGGCTCATCACACAGCAATCGGCGGCCCGTCGCAGAACCCCGACGGAGCAGGCTCGATAAGGACTTGCACAGGGGCCTGAAGGGGCTATTCTTGTGTAGATGGGTTGCGCACACATGACTGAGACTCCAGATGGGGAAGCAGAATGGCAGTCAGAAAGATCATCGTAATCGACGAAGAGAAGTGCGACGGGTGCGGGATATGTGCGGAAGCCTGTCACGAAGGCGCTATCCAGATGATCGACGGGAAGGCGAAACTCGTCAGCGAGAGCTACTGTGACGGGCTGGGTGACTGCATAGGTCCCTGTCCGCAGGATGCGATCTCGATCGTCGAGCGGGAGGCAGCCGCCTACGATGAGGGAGCGGTGAAAGCCTACATGGCCGCCCATCACGAGGATCACGAAGACCACAAGGGTCACGGGGGCCATGCGGGCCACGCGGATCATGGGGATCACGATCACCAAGCCTGCTCCTGCCCGAGCGCGGCTCTCAAGGATCTGGCTGCTCCGGCGCCGGCCGCGGCTTCCACAGCAAGCTCCGGACAGCCGTCCCAGCTCGGACACTGGCCCGTGCAGCTCATGCTTGTTCCGCCGAACGCGCCGTTCGTCAAGGACTCTGATCTCCTGATGTGTGCGGATTGCGTGCCGTTCGCGGTTCCTGACTTTCACAACAGTTATCTCGCCGGTCGGTCGGTCGTCGTCGGTTGTCCCAAGCTGGACGATTCGCAGTACTACTACGAGAAGCTCAAGGCGATGTTCGCGGAGGCGTGTCCTCGTTCTATCACCGTCGTCCGCATGGAGGTTCCGTGCTGCGGCGGGCTCGGCAAGTTGGTCACAGCGGCCAGAAACGAGACAGCGCCGGATGTCCCCGTCGAAGTTCAGACGATCGGCATCCGCGGAGAGATCCAGAGAATCGAGAGACTCGCTCCGGGGCAGACCGGTTAGGAAGCACGGCCAGGGGCCGGCTTCGTTTCCAGGTGCGCTCGGAGTGTTCTGATTCCACAAGGGGAGAGGAAGAAGGCGATGCAGAGCTGCGTTCACGGCAAGGTCATCTACACCGGCAAGAAAATCGTGGAGAACGCGTACCTCATCTTCGATGGCAGGAAGATCCTCGGTGTGTCCAAGGTGAAGAAAGGGAAGCTCCTCGGGAGATTCCCGGTCATCATCCCGGCGCTCATAGACGCGCACAGCCACATCGGAATGGTGCGCTCCGGGGAGCCGGGGCTGGAGGCCGAGGCGAACGAACAGATGGATTCACTCATGACTCTTCCCGATGCGCTCGACTCCGTGCAGATGGACGACGCGGCACTGCGTCAGGCGATCGAGCAGGGAGTCCTCTACTCGTGTGTTCTCCCGGGAAGTGGGAATATCATGGGTGGCCTCTCGGCCTTCATAAGAAACTACGCGAAGAACACGAGCGATGCTCTCATCTCGCGTGCCGGCGTCAAGGCGGCGTTCGGATACAACCCTATGTCCACCGTCGCGTGGAAGGGCAAGCGTCCGAGCACGAGAATGGGAGCCCTCGCCATCCTCAGGGCGAAGCTCGATGGCGTGAAGCAGAAGGTCGCGAAGCAGAAGAAGGCCAAGGGTAAGAAGAAGGACGAGATCACATTCACGGCGGAAGAAGCCGTGCTGAAGAATGTGCTCGCCGGCAAGGAGCGACTCAGGGTCCACGTGCACAAGATCGACGACATCGCATCTCTTCTTCGCGTCGTTGACGAGTTTGGCCTCAAGGTAACGGTCGAGCACGCGGGTGATGTTCACCAGCCTGAGATCTACGATGAGCTCAAGAAGCGCAAGATCCCCGTCGTCTACGGGCCGATCGATTCGCTTGCGTACAAGGTCGAACTCAAACACGAATCCTGGCGCCACATCAAGTACCTGATCGAGTCCGGCGTCAAGTGCGGGTTCATGACCGACCACCCCGTGACACCTGCGCGGACACTTCTGCTTCAGACGCGCTGGTTTGTGCGTTCCGGCTACAGCAAGCAGGACGCGATCGAGCTTATCACCAGAAAGAACGCCGAGATCCTCGGCGTAACGGGCATTCTGGGCACGCTTGAGAAGGGCAAGTGGGCGTCTTTCTCCTGTTGGAATGGTGACCCGTTCGATCTGGCGTGCTACCCTGTTCGTGTATACGCGGAGGGGGATCTCCTCTTCGATGAATCCGAGTAGTAAGGGAATCTGAATGCGGGCGTCAGTCCAGGAGTAGTCCTATGTCACCGCACCTGAAGGATGCGCTTCAACACACGAGGGAGAACCGCGATGAGGTTCTCGGTCAGCTCAGGGACTTCCTGACCATTGCGTCCGTATCGGATGATCCGGATTCGAAGGGGGAGATTCGGAGGGCGGCCGAGTGGCTCGTCGACAGGCTCAAGATGCTCAAGCCCGACCGCGTGGATATCTTCGAGACAGAAGGACATCCCGTCGTCTTCGGGGAGATCCTCTGCCCGGATCCGTCCGCTCCTACGGTCCTTCTCTATGGGCACTACGACGTTCAGTCCCCCGCGCCGCTGGAATCCTGGGACACGGATCCTTTCAAGCCCGTCATCCACGGCTACAACCTGTTCGCGCGTGGCTCGTCGGACGACAAGGGACAGATAATGGCGATGATCGCCGCGGTCGAGGCCATTAGCACCACGGGGACACTGCCTGTCAATGTGAAGTTCCTCTTCGAGGGTGAGGAGGAGGTCGGCTCTCCCAGCTTGGGGCAGTGCCTCAAGGACCACCGAGGCGAGTTCGCGTGCAATCTCGTATTGAACACCGACGCGGGCATGCTTGGACCCGAGACTCCCACGCTCGTCTACGGTCTCAGGGGAATGTGTCGGTTCATTCTCCGCGTGACCGGGCCGACGAGCGATCTTCACTCCGGAAGTCACGGCGGCGTGATCCACAACCCGATCCACGCGCTCTGCGAGCTCATTGCCGATATGCACGACAAGGATGGTCGCGTCACGTGGCCCGGCTTCTACGACAGCGTGCGTGAGATGACGCCGGAGGAGCATGATGAGATGGCCGCGTTGCCGCTTGATGAGGCGAGCTTCATCGAGCAGTCCGGCGTCTCGAAACTGTGGGGAGAGCCTGGGTTCACGCCGCTTGAGCGGCAGGGTGTGCGACCGGCGCTCGACGTCATTCAGATCGATGCGGGAAGTCCCAAGGCGGCCATCCCAGTCGAAGCGCGGGCTCTCGTGACTGTCCGCCTTGCACCGTTCCAGGATCCTGACGAGGTCAGGAAGCAGCTCGTGAGCTACCTCGAGGCACAGGCTCCACCGACAGTGGGGTGGGAGATTCTCGAATGGAGCGGCTTCCCTGCCACACTGACAGAGCGGGATGCGCCGGGGGTGACAGCTCTCCTCAAGGCCTTCGAGACCGTCTGGGGCGTCCGCCCGGCCTACTACCCAAGCGGTGGCAGTATCGGAGCCGTGGGGCAGATCAAGGAGATCCTCGGGGTGCACTCGCTTCTGACGGGTTTCTCTCTGCCAGGTGACCACATCCACGGGCCGAACGAGAAACTGCACCTCCCGACATGGGAGAAGGGGACGATGGCGCTCGTGCACTTCCTGCACAATCTGGCGGAGTAGGCGGAGCCATCACATCATGATCGACTTGAGCAAGCACGAGATCGAGCTCTCGTACCCATGTAGTTGGTCGTACCGCATCGTTGGACGTGACGAGCAGGTTGTTCGCCGCGCCATCGCCGAAGTTGTTCAGGAGAGGAACCACTCGGTGGAGCGCTCGAATGAGAGCGCGACGGGGAAGTATGTGAGCCTCAAACTGACCCTCATCGTCGTGAGTGCCGATGATCGCACGGATGTGTTTGATGCTCTCCGTCGCCACCATGACGTGAAGCTGGTACTCTGAGCCCGGATCCCCGAGGGGTGGCGCGTGGGCGCGGTTTCATTCACACCGATCGGCATCATCAGGACACCACACAAACGGGCCCAGGACACGCCCGTTCAGCCCGCCTATGCTGAGGGCGTCGAGGGGCGCGTCGAGCTTCTCCCAGAGTACGCAAAGGGCTTGAGGGATCTCTCCGCATTCTCGCACATTTATCTTATTTATCATCTCCACAAGGCCGGACCGCCGAGTCTCAAGGTGATCCCATTCATGCAGGACCGCCACAGGGGCGTCTTCGCGACGCGATCGCCCAGGCGGCCGAATCCGATCGGCATGAGTCTCGTCAAACTCATCCGCATCGAGGGGAACATCCTCCACGTCGAGGACGTGGATATCCTGGACGGCACCCCGCTTCTGGATATCAAACCATACATCTTCCGATTCGACTCCCGCGAGAACGCACGCTCCGGATGGCAGGATGATGTGGATGAGGAGACCGCGCGGAAGCAAGGAGCGAGGGGATATCGCGGCAGACCGGGAGAGGACGAGAACGGCGCGGATGCGACGAAGCGCAGAACCTGAAGGGAGAATGGCATGGCACGATCTCTTGGAATCGTCCTGGGCGCGTTGACACTCGCGATGCTCTCCGGGTGTGCAGTCATGAACACTTCGATGATGGAGACGGCGGAGACCGTCGAGGCCGGTCATCTGAAGCTTGGCGCCGAGTACAACATGGGGCTCGATCTGACATCGACCATCTTCCTGGTGGGTGACACAAGCGGGACATTCACGGCGACTGAGCTTGTGGCGGCCGATGCCTACGGCTTCAGATTAGGCTTGGGGCTTACCGACCGCACGGAGCTCAACGCCAAGCTCTGGGGCTCGGTCGGGGGGATGGGCGCCAAACTCTACGCGAAGCACGCATTCACGGAGAGAGGCGCCGCCACGTCGTGGGCCGTGGCTCCGGGCCTCACATTCGTTACTTCAGCGTCGGACGATGATGAAGGTGGCTCCCTCGAGGACTTCATCGCCGAGGTGACAACGTTCGGCGTCGAGATTCCGGTCATCGTCACACATCGCTTCAACGATGTGTTTTCCGTCACCGGCGTTGCCAGGTACGGTCTTGACTCCGTGAGCATTGCCTTCCCGGCTGGATCGATCCTCGAGGACATCGGCGAGACAGCGTTTCTTCACAGATTCGGGATCATCGGCGCACCGTCCCTCGACCTGGGCGCCTTCTACCTGCGGCCGGAGATAGGTGTGGAGCTGGCCGGCCGGATCCATGGGGATCTCGGCTACGTCCCCATCATTGGGCTTGGCGCCGGCTTCGAGTTCTAGCGCCGGTTGCAGCGGAGAGGAGAGTGCGCTTGTGTCGAACGAGGGTGTTCACTCGCGCATCTTCGATGTTGTCAGTGGCATCCCATCCGGAAGCGTGGCCACCTACGGCCAGGTGGCGGCCATCGTGGATCGCTGCACTCCCAGAATGGTAGGCTACGCCATGGCGTCTGTTCCAGACGGCATGGATATCCCCTGGCACCGCGTTATCAACAGCCAGGGCCGGATCAGCCTTCCACCAGGGCGGGGAGGGGAGCTTCAGCGAGCCCTCCTGGAGGCCGAGGGCGTGGCCTTCGACGGTCGCGGCAAGATCGACCTGGGAGAGTTCGGGTGGCCGGGACCTGGAGGAGGTCGAGTCTAGACTACCACCCTCTACACGCTTGGTTGTCTCCCGGTTCCGGGCATAGTACCATTGCAGTGTCATCGACTGGCACGGTGCCAGTGGCCTCTGATCAGGGGCCACACGAGCATCCTGGAAACCCGACCAGAGAGGTACAGAGCATGAGTGAAGCAAGAGAATCCTTGCCCCCCGCCCTTGAGGGCAATCCACTACTCAGAACCGACGGCAACCCGCGATTCGAGGAGATCACCGCGGACCACGTGGTTCCCGCTGTGACACACGTCCTCGATGTCACGAGGAAGGAACTCAGCAAGCTTGAGGCGTCGCTTGTTCCTTCGTGGGACGGCACCATGTCCCCGCTTGAGGCCCTTGAGATCCCGATGGAGTATGCGTGGGACCCCATCAAGCATCTTATGAGCGTTCGCAACTCACCAGAACTCCGGGAAGCTCACGACGCCATGCTGTCGGACGTCGTTCAGGCCAGGCTCCGGGTCAAGCAGAGCAGGCCGATCTACGACGCGCTTCGTGCGCTCAAGGATGGTGACGAGTGGAAGACGCTGGACGGCGCGCAGCGCCGGGCCGTCGACATCCGACTGAGAGAGGCTGAACACGCGGGTGTCGGACTCGACGGTGACGAACGTGAGCGCTTCAAGGTGATCGAAAGCGAACTCTCGCAGCTGGGCACCAACTTCCAGAACCATGTTCTTGACGCAACCAAGGCCTTCGAGCTCATCATCACGGATGCGTCGGACATAGAGGGATGGCCCGAGACACTGAAGCAGCTCGCATCACAATCGTGGACTCAGGCCAATCCCGACGGCGAAGCAGCCACCCCCGACGGTGGTCCCTGGCGCATCACGCTTGACTATCCAAGCTACGGTCCGTTCTTGCAGCACAGCAGGAACCGCGCCCAGCGCGAGAAGGTCTATCGCGCCTCTCTGACGCGCGCGCACGGGGGCGAATGGGACAATACTGAGATCATAGGCAAGATGCTTAAGCTCAAGCTTGAGAAGGCGAAGCTCCTGGGATTCAATACGTATGCCGATCTCAGCCTCTCAGAGAAGATGGCGTCGACCGTGGACGCGGTCGATGCGATGTTTGAGAAACTCCTGAGT
>DAOVNE010000009.1 GCA_030630395.1 Candidatus Eiseniibacteriota bacterium | reverse complement strand
GTGCGAGTCCTACACGGATTTCTACAATGAGGGTGGAGCGGAGATCGCATTCGTCTATTGCAGCAGTGCGAGCGGAGAGCTGGCAGTGGACGGGCTTGACATCGTAGGTGAGTGGATCGAGGTGAAGGCAACGCTCCCCGCGGAGTCCTGCTACGATCTGACGCTCTGCTACCAGGCGCCATATGGTGAGACGATCGGCATGCTTCTCACGGTCTTCGACGATGCGCACCAGAGCGTCGACGCCGAGAGGGAGTTCTCCCTCATCGGCATGGGGCTTGGTTGAGGCCCCTTCTCCTACGCCGCCGGGAGCGGACACATCTGCGTCAAAGAAGGCACCTACATCCTTCGGATCGAGCTGACCTCAGGCTCATTCGCGCTCGTGGACTACGTCGAACTGTCGGCGGAGACCACCGCAGTCGACCCCGATGCTGAGTCCCGCTGGGGTCTCATAAAAGCACTCTACAGATAGGCAGTTCGTGATATACTGCCGGCGGTCAGCGAGTCGGACACGCCCGTGACACAGGAGGGACGATGCGGTATGCGATCCTGATCCTGGTGTTCGTCGTACTTGCGTCAGGGACCGTCAATGCTGACGACACCCGGACGTCGATCGGCGACGCCCCACGCACATACTCCCACTATCTCAATTCCCAGCAGGCTGCCCTCTGCGGTGCAAGCATCGCCACGGGTGGTGTCTCCGCCTGTTTCTACAACCCGGCCGCCGCCTCTCAGCGCGAGGGGATCAGTGGTCAGGCCACGGTCCGTCTGAATCTGAAGAACCGAGACTACTTCCCCGACGGCGATGAGCGCTACGAATCAAGCGACGATGGATTCCTGTTCTCTCACGCCGTTGCAGCCAAGAGCACCCAGAACCTCACGCTCGGCTTCGGCTACGCGTGCCCTTCGTACAGACAGCTCGAACTCACGGGCATGAGGCCGACGATGGAGGACACCGTTACGGTGTACAAGCAGTACAAGGGGTCCTTCACGGGTTCGCTTCGGTTCTTCGAAGCCATCGTCGCCGCTCGCATCGGAGACACGGAGCAGGGCATCCTCGGATTCTCGGCCGGAGTCGTGTCGCTCGAGGAATCGGTGCGTGACGAGTTCGTCGGTGACGAGTTGGAGAAGGCACGAGTGAGGGGTGTTGGGTTTACGGCGGCCGCGGGTTTCCTCTTTGACGCCACGGAGTCGCTTGCATTGGGTCTCGGCTATCGCTGGGGTTCCTCGATCAATGTGAGGAGCGATGACTGGTACGGCGAGGATCGTCGGGATGAAAAGACGAAGACGCAGGCCACGGCAGTTGCCGGAGTGACTTACAGCCCGAACGAGATCATCTCGGTCCACGCAAGTTATGTGCAGAACGGCTGGGACAAGGTGAGTTCCACGCTCTCGGCCTACAAGGAAGATGATGGCGCCAGGGATGAGTATGACGCGTCACCTGCGACCGCGGCGGTCGGCGTCGAGAGTGTCCTTCTCGATGGGAAGCTCACTCTCAGGGCCGGCTACTCCATCGCAGTGGGTGGGGAGATCGACCACGGGATCGTCCCCGAGAACTCGATGGGGCTTGGTGGCGCGTGGAGCTTCGAACAGTACGTCCTCGAGGCGGCCTTCGTTCGGGAGCAGTTCTCCGAAGGGGGCGAGACGGCTCAGGTGACGAACTCCGGGCTCTACACCTCGATCGGCTACGTCTTCTGATGAGAATCGTCGTTACGATGAGCGGTGGTGTCGATAGTTCGGTAGCCGCTCTCATTCTTCTTCGCGAAGGTCACGATGTTGTCGGTCTGACGATGACGTTGGGTGATCTCGTGGGCGGCAGCGACGGCTTCGCTCCTGGCGCCGGCCCCGACGGCGATGCTGAGCCGGATCGGCCGGCGGATGGATGGGCCGACAGCGCCGCGAGAACGGCCGAATTCCTCGGTGTCGAGCACCACGTTGTCGATCTTAGCTCCGCCTTCGAAGAGAGCGTCCTTTCATACCTCCTGACTGAGTACGCCTCCGGTCGAACACCCAATCCCTGTGTCGTCTGCAACAGACTCATCAAGTTCGGACATCTTCTCGACGAAGCCCGCAAGCTCGGAGCGGAGTTCCTCGCGACCGGTCATCACGCGCGCATCATTCGCGACGATGGGGGAGGCGCTCCACGACTCGCGATGGGGCGCGATCCTTCGAAGGACCAATCGTACTTCCTGCACAGGCTCACCGGCGAGCAGCTCGGAGCGACGCTGATGCCGGTGGGCGAGTTCATGAAGGACGACGTGCGTGCGATCGCGCGCGACGCTGGACTGCCGGCGGCTGCCCGGGAGAGCGCGGATATCTGCTTTCTATCGGGTCGTCCTCTGTCGGAGTTTCTTCTTAAGCATGCTCCGGGCGGCGTGCGAGCTGGGCCCATCGAGGATGCGGAAGGCCGCGTCCTCGGCGAGCACAGAGGCATCGCATCGTACACCGTCGGACAGCGTGGGGGGCTGGGTATCTCGCGTCCAAGACCCACCTACGTAATTGAGATTGTGCCTGAGCGAAACGCGATAATCGTTGGCGACGATGAGGATCTCTACTGCGACACGCTTGAGGCGAGCGAGCTCAATTGGCCGTCGGGCGCTCCCCCTGCTCGGTTCCGCGCGCGGGCGAAGATAAGGTACGCGAGTCAACCGGTTGCATGCGATGTGGCTCTCGACGGCGACATGATGACGGTTCGGTTCGATGAACCGGAGCGAGCGATAACTCCCGGCCAGTTCATTGTGTTGTACGATGAAGACATCGTGCTCGGGGGAGGGGTCATCGACCGCGCCATCAGATAACCTGCGCGGCGCTTGTTGGATGTTGACCCCGGCTGTACCATCCGTAGTGAAGGCTGACAACGAGGCGAGCGACTCTGAAACGGGAGATCACATGAAGGCCGTCGTTCTGGCAGCAGGCAAGGGCACTCGCATGCGTGAGATAACAGATGCCATCCCCAAACCGATGGTGGATGTCGGTGGACGGCCCATGCTCTGGCACGTCCTGCGGGCACTCGCAGGAGCCGGCGTTCGGGAGGCGGCCGTGATCGTCGGCTACAAGGCTGACAGCATCCGCGACTACTTCGGCGGGGGTGAGAACGTGGACCTCAAGCTTAGCTACTTCACGCAGGAGGTCCAGGACGGGACCGGCCGCGCGGCCGAGCCGGCGCGCGAGTACTTGAGTGACGGTCCGTTCTTCTTCACGTTCGGCGACATCCTCACCAAGGCCGAGGCCTACGCCGATATGGCCCGCGCATTCGTCGAGACCCCGACCGATCTTCTTCTCGCAGTAAGACGCGTCGATGATCCCTGCCGCGGGGGCGCCGTCTACACCGACGGCGACCGCGTGACGGACATAGTGGAGAAGCCTCCACAGGGAAGCTCAGAGACGGATCTCATCAGCGCAGGGATATTCATCACATCCCCCGTGTTCTTCGACTACACCTCCCGGCTCGAACTCTCCAAGAGAGGCGAGTATGAACTGCCCGACGCCATCAGGATGATGATCGAGGGTGGCCTGGATGTACGCGCGTTCGAATTGGTGTCCTACTGGCGGGATGTCGGCACACCCGAGGACCTCGCCGGAGCCGGCAAGGATGCACTGGAGCTGGAAGGACTCATAGAAGATGAATAGACCGGTGATCGTGTCCCTGCTTATCGCAGTCGCTCTACTGCTGTCCGGATGTTCGACCGGCTTCGATCTGGATGACGTCAGGTCTCGTTCTGATGAGATGTCGGCGAGGATAATGGAGGCGTACTACAACACCGACGCTTACGGTGAGGAATCGAGACTTGCTGAGATCTGGAGTGAGTACTCGGACCTGACCGATCCGGACCTCGCCCCGTACGTGGACCGGATGCGAAACGCCGAGAGCGATGTTCGCAGAAGGAAGGCGCTCGACTACCTCTTCTACGATCTCGCCGGGACGGCCATCTACGATGAACTGGTGGCAATCGAGGATGAGATTCTGAACAAAGAGACCAGTGGGCACATCATCGTGGGTGGAGATACGCTCGCCTATCGCGATGCGGGGATCGCGCTCTACAATGAGACCGATAGCGCACTGAGAGAGGACTACTACCTGGCCATCGGGCGCTTCAGCGTCGAGGAGCTGAACCCGCCCCGCGCGCGTGCCGTCCGGGAGGGGCACGAGCGGCTCTGCGAGCTTGGTTACTCCGGCCTGGGCGAGTTTGAAGCCGCGAGACGAGGTATCAGCCACGACCGTCTGGAGGAGACGGTTGTCGCATTCCTCGACGCCACGCGAGACATCTACTTTGAACTCACGAACGACGCGGCGCACGATGTGCTTGGTGTGGATGTCACGGAGGTGCCCGACTACGATAGAGGTCGGATCTTCCGTGGTGCGGAGTTCGATGAGTACTTCCCCGCGGATGGCATGATCCCACTGCTCGAGGAGACGCTGTCGGGAATGGGCATCGATCTCTCGGCGCTCCCGATGATCGACATCGATGTCGAAGACAGACCCGAGAAGGAACCCCGACCCGCCACATACCCCATCGTGCCCGGAGAGGATGTCCGCGTGCTTGTCAAACCGTCAGGCGGGGTTGACGACTACGAGAGCCTGTTTCACGAGATGGGACATGCACTGCACGACGGCCTCGTGCGCGTGGATGAGTACGAGTTCCAGCGGCTGGGTGACTACGGTGTTACCGAAACCTACGCATATCTTCCTGAAGGACTCCTGTCCGATCCTCTGTTCCTGGAGGATTATGACCTCATTCCCGATCCTGATGTCAGACGCCGCTATCTCAAGAATCAGCTCATGAGCGATCTAGGCAGCGCGCGGTACTACGCCGGGCTCTTCCGCTACGAGCGCCTGCTTCACGCGCAGGAGCTGAATGATGAGGAGCTTAGGGAGGAGTACGCGCGGATCATGGGCGAATCCCGACTCGTCCCAGTTGAGCATCCGGAGTTTGCGTACCTCGACAGCAACGAGGACTTCTACGGCGTCAACTATCTGGAGGCGTGGTTCCTCGCTGCCCAGCTGAGGCATGCGCTCACCGAGCGCTTCGGGGCGCACTGGTGGAACTCGGAGGACGCCGGAGCATTCATGCGAGATCTGTGGGGTTTCGGGGCCGAGCTGTCCGTTGAGGAGATTGCACAGAGAATGGGATTCGAGGGTCTCGACTCGACCTACTACATAAACGAGATTGAGCGCGCCCACGCGCTTTATAGAGAAGACTAAGCGCGCCCACGCGCTGTATAGAGAAGATTAAGCGCGCCCACGCGAGCTACAGATAGGCGCGCGTCGACGTGGCGCTTGCCCGAGCGTCGGCGTGGCGTTCGCTCGAGCGCCGGCGAGCCGGCGCCTCCCGCATTCCTAGGTCAGGCGCTCCCCGGTGAAGCGATAGCCCACACCTCGGACCGTGGAGATGAGTTCACTTCCTGAGGCCGCGACCAGCTTCGATCGGAGTCTGCTCACCAGCACATCGACTGTCCGTCCGATGACTTCCAGATCCTGCCCCCACACGAGGCGCTTGAGTTCCTCGCGTGTGCAGGTTCGCTCGCCGTTGACCGCGATCACGTGCAGGAATCTGAACTCCTTGTCGGTCAGCTCGATCGTCTCGCCGTTCACTGTCACCACCGTCGTGGAAGGATCGATGGTGATGCAGTCGAAGCGGAGGGTTCTCGCGAACATACCGGGATCGTCCTCCTCCGACGTCTCGAAGAACCGGTTGACGAGCGTGACGACCTCGTCGGGACTTGCCCATCTTTCGACCGGCTTCTCCGGAGCGCCACCGGCGACGAGCACGTCATCGTGATGCGTCCCCGGTCCGGCGAGCACCAGAGTCGGCACAGGCGTGGAATCTCCGTTCGACGCCAGGATCCTCGCAAGGTCCTTGCCGCCGATATCCGTGAGAACCAGTCCGACGAGTGCCAGATCAGGAGTGAGCAGCTGAACGGATCTCAGCGCCTCGCGCCCGGTCTCTGCCTCGCAGATTGCATACCCCGCCGCGGATAGTACGTGCGAGATCTGTCCACGTGTTCTGGCGTCCTTCTCCGCGATCAGGATTCTTCTCGGAACACCCATTTCTCAGGGCCCCCATGTAGGAAGTCTATGTCTCAGCGTTCCCAAGGGAACGGGTCAGTTCTGTTGTTACAAAGAAGCAAGTAGTGTGCCGAACGGCGGGGGATCGGAATGCCCAGCCAGTGGGCGTTTCCGGGACCATGGACCAGGACCGGTTCGCCGGCCATTGCGGTCGGTCCTGTGCTCGTCTGCAAGGAAAGACCTTGACCACACGTGCATGGTCCTGCACAATGAGTGTCGTACGCACCCTGATTTTCGAAGTCAGGACTCCCACCGGCATCCCCTTGAGCCATCCGGGGGATCGGAAGAGGCACCGTGAACATGGAGTCTATCGCGAGATCTGTCGCTGGTATCGTCTCTGTTGAGACATTCCTATAGTTCTAATGCGGCCGGGGGACTTAGTCCCACGGCCGTTTTCGGTTTCTCTGGAGGTACGTCGATAGGAAGATGGGCAAAATTCTAGGTGCCAGGAATGCGTCAGCCGCAGCCCAACCTTACCTTGGCGACCGTACCTCCGGAGGCAAATTCAACTGAGTGAGTACGAAGCTGTTTGTGGCGCGGGTCCCAAGGGATCCGCGTCGCTCTGTTTGGCCATGTCTTGATCTCGGGGTCGGCGCTGAATTCCGATTGCGCGCCAGAGCGGGCTTGGCTATCCTTGGCGCGAACTCCAGACAGCATTGGTGAGGGGCTGTCGCACAACCACTGGCTCTGGCTGTTCGATGGCGTTGCCGCATGCACGAGGAGAGACCGATGGAGAAGGAAAGCTTTGGGGAAATTGTGGCGTTTGCCATTCTGAAGGAGCAGGAAGCGGTCGACGCGTACACTGCGGCGGCGGGCATGGTCAAGCACGCGAACGTGCGAGGCATGCTTCTTGGTCTCGCCAAGCAGGAAGAAGGACACAAACAGAAGCTCATGGGCATCGATTCTGAGAGCCTTCCTGAGACGAGCCTGAAGGAGATCCCGGACCTCAAGATCTCCGACTACACCGACGATGTCCAGATCACGGCCGACATGAGCTACCAGGACCTGCTCACGATCGCGATGAAGCGTGAGGAAGTCGCGCACAACCTCTACTCCCGACTTGCATCTATAAGTGACGAGCCCGAGATCAGACAGTTGTTCGAGTTCCTGGCTCAGGAAGAGGCCAAGCACAAGCTTGCTCTTGAGAAGGAGTACGACGAGCACATTCTGACGGAGAACTAGGCTGCACTTGGAGGTTCCTGATGATCGAGTATTTGAGTGAGGACGAGATCTATCGCGTCGGTATAGCCATCGAAGAGGCGGGTCTGGATTTCTACACGACGATGGCTGAGAAAGCAGATGACGCGGCCACGAAGCGAATCTTCAGAAGGCTCGCGCGAGATGAAAAGCAGCATCTGGCCTTCTTCGAGACCCTTGAGCTCGAGACCTCAGGGGGGATGGGCAAGCAGACGGCGGAGCAGGACAAGGAGACGTCGGCCTACATCAGCTCACTCGTGGATGGCGGGATCTTCAGGGGTATCGCCAAGATGGCGAAGGTCACTAGAAGGAAGTACAACGCCGAGACCGCACTGGAACTCGCTCTGGCAGTCGAGAAAGACGCCGTTCTGTACTACACGGAGGCGTTTCGGGTGAACACCAAGAGCGGGGCGAAGAAGGCTCTCGCGCGTCTGATCGATGAGGAGAAGAGTCACGTCGTCCAGATCACGAAGCGTCTGGACAAGATCCTCAAGGACAAGGAGAAGGCTAAGTAGCCGTAACTGGAGGGATCCCATGAAGTACAAGTGCCTCATCTGTGGGTACATATACGACCCGGACCAGGGTGATCCGGATAACGGCGTTGTGGTTGGGACGGCATTCGATGCGCTCCCCGACGACTGGGTCTGTCCGGTTTGTGGTGCGGGCAAGGATCAGTTCGAAGAGGAGTAGCAGCCTCATAATGCCCTAAAGATGTGCGCCCTCTGGTCGATGAGATCCGGGGGCGCATCTCTTTGGCGTTGCGGTCTTGTCGCACCGTTCGGTAGTATCGTGCGGAGAGGATCCTTCAGGCACACGATTCAGTCTCGAGCACGGCCAAAAGGAGGGCCATCATGCTATCGTCACGCGCACTGAGGGGCACGACCGCCTTCATCGTCGCATTGGCGGCGCTTCTTCTCTTCGCAGCCGCGGGTTCGGCAAACGTCTCTGCAGACGTCTCTGACGACAAGGACCAGGCCGGCATTCTCAAGAAGGTCCGGTTCGATTTCGAAACAGAGGAGACCTACCGACAGGTCTTCCTTGCCGGGACATTCAATGACTGGAGTACCGACGCCACCCCGATGCGGGCAGTGTCCGGCCGATTCCAGGCTGTGCTTCCGCTTCCCGCGGGGGAGTACCAGTACAAGTTCGTCGCGGACGGCGCGTGGATCACCGACATGACCGCCAAGGGCTTTCACCCGGACGGATTCGGGGGGAACAACTCGGTCATCGTTGTCGACGACACGTTCGAATCGATAATCCTCAGTCGCGGAGACGGTCAGGTACTGACCGAGGGTCTCGAACACGGCACGGGAGCTTGGAGCCGTGCTCTCAATGCCGACGGGACTGTCACCCTGCGGCTGAAGACCTGGGCGGGGGACATCGAGCGCGTCTCGATCTGGCTCGTCTCCGGAGCTTCCTCCGGGTTTCGGATGGAGCTTACCGGTAGCGATGGGCAACACGACTACTACGCGCGCAGACTTGAACTGGATGAGCGCCTTGAGTATCGGTTCGCGCTTGTCGACGGCGAGACGGTGATCTGGCTTGGACCGGACGGGATTGCCGAGGCCGGCGCAGAGGAGGGTGTGGGGCACTACGATTTCGTAGTAGATGAGAACGTCATCTTCGAGACGCCCGACTGGGTCAAGGATGGTGTCTTCTACCAGATCTTCCCCGAGCGCTTCGCCAATGGGAACCCGGACAACGATCCGGACTTCTCCGAGGCGTACTACGAAGGGCTCACCGACCTGCCGGAATCGGGGAAGCTCGACGATGAGTACTTCCACCTTGTCGACGACTGGCACGACGTGTCCGGGCTCTCCGCGAGTCCGTACCGCACGGACGGGAAGCCGGACTGGTACTCGTTCTATGGCGGGGACGTCGCCGGACTCCGCGACGGACTCGACTACCTTGAGGACCTTGGGATAACCATCATCTACCTGAACCCGATCTTCGAGTCGAAGAGCAGCCACAAGTACGATGCCGCTGACTATCGCATCATCGACCCGCACATGGGGACGAACGAGGAGTTCGCGGCCTTTGTCGATGACTGCCATGAGCGGGGCATGCGGGTCGTGCTCGATCTCGCCATCAACCACACGGGTGAGACGCACTGGGCCTTCGTGGACACCCGGGAGAAAGGCGACGAGTCCGAGTACTGGGACTGGTACGAGTGGCACCGCTGGCCGCTTCCGGACGGACAGCTGAGCGGTGGGGGGGACGACTACGACTGCTGGTGGGGATTCGGCCAGATGCCCAATCTGAATTTCGACCTCTCTCGCCCGAACCCGGAGGAGAACTCGATCACGGACATTGCCGAGGCGGAACCGAACTGGCCGCTCGTTGACCACCTCCTCGACATGGCCGAGTACTGGCTTGTCGATGCCGGCGTCGATGGCTATCGCCTCGATGTTGCCGGCGAGGTGCCGTTCTGGTTTTGGGAGCTCTTCCGCGAGCGCGTGAAGGGCGTCAAGCCTGACGCCTACATCGTCGGAGAGCTCTGGGGCGCCTCTCCCGACCACGTGAACGGGCGCTATTTCGACGCCGTCATGAACTACAAGTCCTTTCGTGACCCGGTGACGAGTTTCATCGCCGAGGGGAGCATGAAGGCACCGGATTTCGGCAGGGCGCTCGCCCTGGGCAGGTTCACCTACACCGACGAGGGCGCCCAAGCCATGATGAACCTGGTCGGCAGCCACGACACAGAGCGGTTCCTGCGAGTCTGCGGCGGAGACGCGAGGAAGGTCCGTCTGGCGTTTCTATTCGCCGCGACAAACGTTGGAGCTCCTCACATCTACTACGGGGACGAGGTGCTGATGGATGGCGGTGGCGATCCGGACTGCCGCAGGACGTTCAACTGGGAGTGGGCCGAGGATCCACCGCGCGTCGCACTCCACGATGACTTCCGGGAGTTCCTGGCAATCAGACAGGAGCATGTGTGTCTCAGACGCGGGTCGTTCGAGACGCTTCTTGCCGACGACGGCGTCTACGCGTTCCTGAGGAAGAGCGATCAGGATGTGGCCGTGGTCGCCCTAAACGCGCGGGGTCGTGAGGTGACCGTGCATATTCCCATAGGGGCCGCGAGCGCCGCTGCCTTCCTGGCAGCCGGGGGCTCGTCGGGTTCGATGCATAGCCTTCTGGACGGTGAGCAGTACCCGATCGAGAAGGTGGGAGATGGGGTCGTTGTTACTGTTCGTCTCGGTCCGTTCGGGGGAGCCGTTCTTGTGCCTCAGAGCCGATGACCGTCGCAAGCGGGGGAGTGGAAGATGCGGGATGTGCTCAAAATGGTGGTGGCGGATGCGAAGCACTGGACTGAACTCCGGATGCACGACCGCCGCTCGCTTCAGATCGTCGTCCGCAAGGGGGAGCTTGAGGCGGCCGCCTACAGGAAGACCTGCGGGGTCGGCGTCAGAGTCCTCGTGAATGGAACGTGGGGGTTCTCCAGTACGTCGAACATGGACGTATCGAGCATCAAGACGGCGGTCCGGGACGCTACGGTAGCCGCGGAGCAGTCGTCCGGGGGCAGGAGCGAGAAAATCGAACGACTGGCCGACTGTGAGCTTGCCGTCGGTGACTTCAGAAGCGGTGACGCAGAGGATGTCGCTTCGCACTCGACCGAGGAGAAGACGTCCCTCGTCGTGGAGACAGAGAAGCGCGCACGTGAGTCGTCCTCCAAGATCCGCTCCGCCATGTGCAGGTACACCGAACTCGTGGATGAGAAGTGGATCGTCTCAACTGATGGGGCCGACGCTCATATAGAGGACACGAAACTGGAGTTCGTCGCGAGCGCCGTCGCCGCAGAGGGCGACGAGATGACCTTCAGCTATCACGGTGACGGAGTCACCGGAGGATGGTCGGATCTCTTCACGCGATGGACGCCGGAGTCGCTCTCGGAACACGTAGGAAGGGTGGCGGTAGACCTTCTCTCAGCGCCGTACGCTCCGGGAGGCATGACCACGGTCGTTATGGCGCCCGATCTTGTCGGCCTGCTTGCGCATGAGGCGATAGGCCACACCGTGGAGGCCGACTTCGTTCTCTCGGGCTCTGCCGCGGCGGGAAAGCTGGGGAAGCAAGTTGCCAGCGAACTCGTGACGCTGGTCGACAGCGGACCCGTCTACATGGGGGTGAAGTGCGCGGGCGGAGTGGTCCTGGTCGACGACGAGGGAGTGCCCGCCCAGAAGACCGTCATCATTGACGGTGGCGTTCTGACGTCGTACCTGCA
This sequence comes from Candidatus Eiseniibacteriota bacterium, assembly GCA_030630395.1. Classification (GTDB taxonomy): domain Bacteria; phylum Joyebacterota; class Joyebacteria; order Joyebacterales; family Joyebacteraceae; genus Joyebacterum. The sequence goes on along the minus strand of DAOVNE010000009.1, from coordinate 3,243 downwards.
CGATCGCGAGTCGGCGGCGAGGTTCGGCGTCGCGCCGACCGGGAACGCGAGAGCCTGGCTCTACCGGGACGAGCCGCTCATTAGAATGCGGAACACCTACCTCGAGCCAGGGGAGGATTCGTTTGACGAGATGGTTGGGGGAGTGGCGAACGGGCTTCTGATGCGGGGTGCGGGAAGCGGTCAGGCCGACTCAAACGCCGAGTTCATGTTCGGCGTGCAGGAGGCCTACGAGATCAAGAACGGCAAGGTTGGGAAGCTCCTGCGTGGCGCCTCGATCTCCGGCGATGCGTTTGATGTGCTGAAGAGTGTAGACAGCGTGAGCTCCGATTTCGAGTGGGCGATAGGAACCGGTCACTGCGGCAAGGGACAGCCAGCGAAAGTGGATGGGGGCGGGCCCCATGTCCGGTGCAAGGTCGTCGTCGGCGGGCGCTAGATCACTCGGCGCTCTCTACACGGCTCTCGCGCCGGGACACACTGGTAGTGACTGAAAACGAGTCTGACGGGCAAGACCACGAACCACGAGGGGAGAAGCGGATGAACGATCTTCTGATGATCTGCGATGCGGCCGTGGAGATGGCCAAGAGCGCCGGTGCGGATGAGGCCGAGGCATATGCCGTGACCGGCAGACAGGTCGATGCCGATCTGCAGAAGAACGACATCCAGATCGCAAAGAGCATGGGAACGGACGGGTTGGGCATAAGGGTCTTCCGGGGTGGCAGTCTTGGGTTCGCCTATGTCAATAGCCTCAGGGAGGAAGACGCACGCACGTCGGTGGAGCGCGCGCTCGGTATAGCGGCCGCGGCTCCTCCCGACAGCCACAACGGGCTTCCGGATCCGACACCGATCTCAAAGCGAGACGGGATCTTCGATCCGGCAATGGAGTCCTACGGTGTGGAGCACGCTGTCGAAGACGCCCTGGCGATGCTTCACGCTTCGAGGCAGTACGATGAGCGAGTGACGATCGATGGCGGCGGAGTGGCCGCGGAGTTCGGGACGAAGGCGATCGTGAGTTCAAAGGGCGTGCGGGCCATAGAGACTGAGAGCAGCATCTACTGCTACATCATGGGCATGGCGAGGGACGGCGAGGAGATCTCATCGTTCGACTACCAGTTTGACAGCTCCCGTTCGGCCTCCGGAATCGACCCGGCGTCTGTGGCGAGGGTGTTTGCGGCCAAGGTCGTGGATTCGCTGGGCGCGGTCAAAGGTGAGAGCTTCAATGGAACGGTTATACTCGCGCCCAAGGCCGCGGCCGACATCGTCGTCTATCCGATCGAACACTCCGTGAATGCGTCTGCCGTGCAGAAGGGAACGAGCAGGTTCTGTGATCTCCTGGGGAAGAGCGTCGCCGGTGACATCCTGACGGTCACGGACGATGCGGCCCTTCCGGGCGGATTCGCGACCACATCGTTCGACCGCGAGGGCATCGCTCCCAAGACCCTGCCGCTGGTCGAAAGCGGAGTGCTCCGGAACTACATATTCGACTCCTACACGGGACGGAAGGACGGCAGAGCGAGCAACGGTCACGCCGGCGGAGGGGCCTCATCGGTTCCGTCTGTCTCCACGACCAACGTCGTCGTCAAGGCGGGGGAGACCGCTCTCGAGGACATGATAGCGGGAACGGATCGAGGAGTTCTCGTGACGAGGTTCTCCGGGAACGTCGATCCGGTCAGCGGGGACTTCTCGGGAGTCGTCAAGGGAGGCCACATGATTCGGGGGGGCAAGCTGGCAGAGCCACTCTCTGGGACCATGATCGCGGGCGACATATTCGAGCTTCTCCCGGGCATCACGGCTGTCTCGCGAGAGACGGAGCGTCTCTTCAGCGTCGTTGTCCCGTACATATCGTTCGACGGTGTGACCATCACGTGCGGGTAGCCCGTTTGTCTGACATCCGTCTTGACAATGCCGCGCAGAACGTCTACGCTTCGTTCACCAGATTTCTCACTCTAGCACTACTCTCTCGAACGATGCTCTCTACACTTAAGGAGGTCTGGAATGCGGTCGATTGCGGTCGTCAACCAGAAGGGTGGTTGCGGCAAAACAACTACCGCAGTGAACCTCGCATCGTATCTTGCCGATTTCGGGAAGAGAGTCCTGCTCGTGGACTGCGATCCGCAGTCCCATGCTTCGATCGGCCTCGGTGTCGACACGGATAACCTCACCACCTCCACCTACGACGTTCTGATGAACCCACAGGTGTCGATCGATGACGTGTCAGTGGAGGTTACTGAGAACCTGCACGTGGTTCCATCGAACGTGGTGTTGTCGGCTGCCGAGCAGCAGCTGTCGGGCCAGCCGGATAGGGAGAATCGTCTCAGACGAAAGCTCGACGTCGTAGAGGGCAACTTCGACTACGCAATCGTAGACTGTCCGCCGAGCGTGGGACTTCTGACCTTCAATGCCATCGTAGCCTGCGACGAGGCCATGGTGGTGATGGAACCTTCGTTCTACTCACTGCACGGCGCCCTCAAGGTCACAGATTCAATCAACCTTGTGCGTGAGCAGCTCGGTCTCAAGAAGCGCATCCGCGTGCTTCTCACGATGTTCGACAAGCGAACTCGCTTTTCGCAGGAGTTTCTTCGTGAGGCCCAGATCCGCTTCGGGCGCGAGATGTTTGATACCGTCATCAGACGGACCGTTCGCTTCCGGGAGGCCGCGAACTGGGGAGTCGCGATTTCGCACTACGCGCGGACGTGCACCGGTGCCCGCGACTACAAGGCGCTGACCCAGGAGGTGATCGCGGACGAGGAGCGCCTCACGAGCGAGGAGTTCGAGCCCGTGAAGGAGGCCGAGACGTCAGGGCTGGAACGCGGGATGGACGACTGGATTCTGTCGCAACCCGGTCCGCACTTCGTGGAAGGGGGGATCCTCTTCTCACTCGTGGCTCCAGAGGCCAACGATGTCGAGCTGATCGGGAGCTTCAACAACTGGGATCGCGAGCATGGTGTTGTGCTCAAGCGCGAATCCAATGGTGTGTGGCATACGACGGTGGATCTTGGGCCGGGACGCCATCTGTACAAGTTCGTTGTCGATGGGGCGTGGAGACCGGACCCCGCGAACGGGAATAGAACAGATCCGAATGAGGATTGCATAATAGAGGTGTACAGGCGCGGCTAGCAGCCTGTGCAACAGGACCTAGAGAGATCTTCGGGCTGAATCAAGATGAGCAGCAGCACAAGCGAAAAGACGCCGAAGAGCCTCGCTGACGTATCCCATCTTTTCTTCTCAAGCACAGAAGAAGAGCTG
>DAOVNE010000182.1 GCA_030630395.1 Candidatus Eiseniibacteriota bacterium | reverse complement strand
GGCTTCGGTGGAGAGTGCGAGAAGCTCGGTCATGCTGAGGATCGAGACGTCACCGGGCACGGGAGTAAACGAGAAGCGAGAGACCCAGAGGACTCTGGCGCCCGCGTTTCAGGCGGTCTACGCAGACCGGGTTATCAACTACGTCGCGCGCCACACCCCGGCGCGGAACGCAGGGACAAGAGTCTCCGGGGATCTGGGAAACCGCGACGAGCTGCCGTTCGGCGGAAGATACCTCATCATCACGGCGGATTCATACGAGAGCGAGATCATCGATCTCGCCGAGTGGAAGCACAAGAAGGGCGTCCAGACGAAGGTCGTGACACTCTCTGAGATCGGCTCCGATGCGGACGACATCAGAGCCTACATCCAGACGGCATACGACACATGGGCGGTCCCCCCGGAGTATGTGCTGCTCGTCGGCGACACCGAACAGCTTCCCGCGTACGACGGTCTCACATGGACAGACGATTACTACGCAACTCTGGAGGGTGCGGACTACTTCGTTGACGTAATGGTAGGCCGGATCTCTGCCGATTCCCCAGCCCATTGCTCGACCCAGGTTGCCAAGATCCTCGGCTACGAACGCACACCGGTCACGGGGCACGCCAACTGGCCCACGAGCGCGACGTTCCTGATCGCCGAGGACGGCGATGCGGGCGATGCTATCTACTATGCAAACACGTGGCTGATCTATGATCTCATGGATGCCGCCGGGTTCGCTCCCATGGACACGCTTTTCAGGAGGAACGACACGGTCCGCGCTGACGTCTACGCGGCCGTGAACGCAGGACGCGGGTTCGTCACGTTCAGAGGACAGGCCTGGTATGAATGGCCGTCCCCGTTCAACATCAACCCGAACAGCCTGCTGAACGGATGGAAGCTGCCCATCATCATATCGGCGACGTGCGGAACGGGTATATACCACACCGACGGGTTCATCTGTGAGGAGTTCGTCCGTGCGGGCACGGCATCCTTCCCGCGCGGCGCTGTCGCCTTCTTCGGGAGCAACACCGTCATCGCGGGAAGCCAGACGCTCTCAAGGCGCAGGGGCGCGGGCGCTACGGGTTTCTACGAGCACGTCTTTGGTGAGAATGGCGGCGTGCTGGGAGCCGCGTGTGTCGCCTCCAAGATGTCCATCTACAACTTCGACGCGATGCAGCAGGAGTACGAAGCGTGGAACCTCCTGGGCGACCCGGAGATGAACCTCTGGCTCGAGAGCCCGAAGGACATCACGGTGCTTCACGACGAGTACTACCATTCCGGGCAGGGAACGTTCGCTGTCTCGGTCCTCTCACAGGGCCAGCCGGTCGAGGGGGCGCTTGTCGCCTGCCTCAAAGATGGTGACATATATGCGTCAGCGTACACCGGTGGAACAGGTCAGGCGTCCTTCCCGCTCACGCCGGCTTCGTCCGGCGCTCTCAGTGTAACCGTCACCGCGCAGGGGTTCGTTCCCTACGAGGGGACGACTCAGGTGCTGGACAGCGGCCCGTTCGTTGTCTTCGCCGACATCTCTATAGACGATGCGAGCGGCGGTAACGGCGATGGACTTCTGAGTCCCGGGGAATCGGCGGAGGTGTCGATCGAGTTCGGGAACGTCGGCGACGCGGTGGCGTCCTCGACGGTCACCGTGCTGAGAAGCAGCGCATCCTATGCAACCGTGGTGGACAGTGTGTCCACCTTCGGCGACATCGCGGCGCAGGCAAACTCCTGGGGATCTCCACCTCTCACAATCACGGTCTCACCTACCTGTAGAATCGGATCTGTGATCCCGTACGAGCTTGTCACAACATACAGTGGTTCACTGCGGATTCTCTCGCCGTCACCGATACAGGTGGCCAGCGCCGACCTCGACATCGTTGCCATCGACATAGACGATGCTCCCCCCGCTGGAGACGGAGAAGCGACGGCAAGCCCCGGTGAGGCGATCGGCCTCACTGTGACGTTTGAGAACACAGGCGTGTGTGACGCCGAGTCGGTCACGGCAGAGATCATGACCGAGAACCCACATATCGCGATCGTTTCGGCCACGGCGGCTCTCGGAGACATGGCTGCCGGAGCGTTTAAGGACAATTCGGAGACACCCTTCGTGCTGCAGATATCTCCAATGGCTCCGAACGACACAAGCCTATCTCTCAGACTTGTTCTCGGCGGGCAGGGCCACTCCTACGCCTATGTCGAGACCCTCAATTTCGATCTCGTTATCTCGGGGCCGACGGCTTCTCTTGTGACCGGACCCGACGACTACGGCTACTACGCGTTCGATTCAAGTGACTCGACCTACGGAGGGGCGCCTGCCTTCGACTGGTACGACATCGCACCACCAGGCCCCGGGAATCTCATCACGGAGATCACGGACCAAGACGACGCGATCGCGCTTGTGAACATGCCCTTCAGTTTCCAGCACTACGGCAGCAGCTACATGCAGATGTCGGTCTGCTCGAACGGGTTCATCTCGATGGGTACGGAGGACTACCGATTCGGCTACAACTCGGAGATTCCAAACACCGATGGTCCCGAGAACATGATTGCCATGTTCTGGGATGACCTTGACCCATCGGCCGGCGGTGATATTTATAAGTGGTACGACGTCTCGGGCAGCAGGTTCATCATCCAGTTCGACGAGGTGCCCCGCTTCGGAACGTCGGACACCGAGACGTTCCAGATCGTCTTCCTGAAGGAGTCCGAGTACCCGACACCCACGGACGACGGGATGATCCTGGTACAGTACGAGACCGTGACGAATCCGATGGAGTGTACGATTGGGATCGAGAGCCCCGATGAGAGTTTCGGGATCGAGTACCTCTTCGACGCTGAGTACAACGATACCGCCACACCGCTCGTTGACGGTACGGCGATTCTCTTCACAACAACACCACCGGATGAACCAAGCCTTCCGTGGCTCGTGCTGACGGATGTTACGCTTGACGACACGACGCTTGGTGATGGAAACGGTCAGATCGGTCCCGGGGAGACCGCGACCTTGTCCGTGACGCTGGCCAACAACGGTCAGGCTGCAGCAACCGGTGTAGCGCTGACGCTCACATCGAATGAGGGACTCGTGACCATCATCGACGCCGATGGAAGCTCTCCGGATATCAGCGTGGGAAGCTCTGAGAGCAGCGCGGCCGACGCGTTCACGATCGAGATATCCGACGCCGTGGATGATACGCTGCTCACGCTCTGGATTGAGGTGGAGGCCGGTGGAGGCTCATACAACGCAGTGCTCCGGCACGATCTCCACGTGGACCTTTCGGCAACTGGGATCTTCGACGATCCGGTCCCCTCGGTCTTCCGATTCCATCCATGCTTCCCGAACCCATTCAACCAGGCGACGACGATGCACCTCGCGCTGCCGCAGGAGGGTCCGGTGCGGCTCAGGATCTACAGTCCTTCAGGGCGTCTCGTGAAGACAGTGCACGATGGCGAGGTTCCCGCCGGCAATCACGTGTTCGCCTGGGACGGTACGGACAGCGGTGGATACGCCGTTGGGAGCGGCGTCTACTTCATCCGCCTGGAGGCGGGAGCACGCGAGGATACACACAAGGTGGTGCTCCTCCGCTGATCAGCAGCCGCTTCGCAGAAGGGCCGCTTCTGCGAAGCGGCTGGTGCGGAATGCGCAATCGATGCTGAAGAAAAGGGGCCCGTCCAAGTTGGCGGGCCCCTCTTGTCATGCAGATCAGTCGTGCCGATCAGTCTGTGCCATCGGTGCAGTACATGCACTCCGCAGTCGCGTGCACGCCATGAGCATCGGCTGCGATTAGCGGTACATCGCCTTCACACTGCCCCAGCTCGACTCCTCAACCGCTGTCTCTTCCTCGAAGGACAGAAGCATCGATCCGGTGTTGTTGCCCATCGCGTCAACCGTCTCGTCGAGCAGGAAGCAGAAGACCCACCCGGTGCTGTGCGGCGTCATCACCCTCGTATCACCGACTTCGAGAACATCGAGAATGGGATGATACGGCCGGCTGATGTGTCTGTAGAAGAGGCAGACGCCATCGAAGTAGCCGGTCGGGTCGCCGTTCGTTGCGGCGTCGCCGGTAACGGTCGCGGTATACGTATTCCCGCCTGTGAGGTACTTCTTCGCGGCGCCGAACTCGAAGAGACCGATGCAATTGAACAGCGCGTTGACGGTAAGCTGCTCGCGAAACCCGGGCTCACCGGTGATCGTCACTGTCATCGATCCGCTGTTGTCGGCCGTGTCCTTCATCGACTTGTCCACCAGGAACGCGAAGAAATCGCTCCCACTCGCGACGAACGTATGCTCCTCACCCTTGTTGACGACAACCATCTTCGGGTGAACGGG
>DAOVNE010000259.1 GCA_030630395.1 Candidatus Eiseniibacteriota bacterium | reverse complement strand
TGGGGGCTCTACCTCTTGCCGCACTCGCAGCCGGTGTGGCAACACATCATCTTCCGTCCGCTCTTCTGGGGTCTGATATCGATCTTCGGCGGCATCTGCGCAATCTACCACGCGTTCTGCAAATGCGTTCGCTCGACGTAAGGAGTCATTGCCTGGAGAGGAGCTCGACGCGGTCGTCGGACGAGTCTTGGATGCAGTCATATGATGCAGTTGCCAGCTGTCTGCTGGCGTATGAACCCGTCGAGCGCTAAGACTGATACGTGGTCTGTTAGACAGCGCGCCACAGAAAGCGGAGGGAGCCAGCATGTTGACCGGTCGAATCATACTGCTTTTCCTCTCTATTGCCCTGCAGGTTGCAGCGGCGATATGTGCATTCCGTCTCATCTCTCTGACCCGGAGAAAAGCCGCCTGGCTGCTCATCTCGTCTGCGGTACTACTCATGGCGTTCCGGAGGATCGTCACTCTCCTGGGAATCTTCGCCCCTTCCCATGGCGAGTTGCTGAGATGGACCGCCGCTGAGGGGATTGCTCTCGCGATCTCGGGTCTGGTCCTGGCGGGAGTTCTTCTGATCGCCCGTGTCTTCAGAGAGAAACTCCGCATCGAAGAAGAGCTCGAGATCGCAAACAGCCATCTTGAACGGGTGAACTCCGTCCTGCGGGCTATTCGAGACGTCAACCAGCTCATCGTCAGGGAGAGGGATCTCAACAAGTTGGTGGACGAGGCCTGCCGCATCCTCGCTGAAACGAGGGCATACCGGCTCGTCTGGATCGGTTTCACTCAAGAGGATTCCCCGCGCGTTGTTCCCGCGGGGCACGCGGGACACGAAGAGGGATACCTATCGAAGATCAACGCTACCTGGGACGATTCCGAACGTGGAGAGGACGCCATCGCAACGGCAGTGAAGACGAGGCAGCCCTTGGTGGTACGGGATATCGCCCATGATCCGCGGTTCGCATCATGCCGTGAAGAGGCACTGAAGCGCGGATACGTGTCGTCGGTGACCCTGCCGCTTGTCGTTGGAGAGAGGGTCTGTGGCACGCTCAGCGTCTACGCGGGAACCTCGGCTGTTTTTGACGACGACGAAGTGGATCTACTCAAGGAGATGGCAGGTGATGTGGCCTTTGCCATCCAGAGCATTGAGGACGAGGAGGCACGTACGCGGGCAGAGAAGGAGGCCTGGGTATCGGACAGGAGGTTCCGGGCCTTGATGGAAGGCGCCCCCGTCGGCATCTCGATCAGCACTCCGGATGGAGGCGTCACCGAGGTGAATGCGACCGCGCTGCGGATGCTCGGGTATGACTCGAAGGAGGACTTCCTCAAGGTGCCCGCTGCTCGCCACTACTGTAAAGAGAAGGACAGGGAACGGTTCCGTGAACTCCTCGGAAGCGGCCCTGTCAGGGATTTGGAGATACGATTGAGACGGAAGGACGGAACTGCGTTCTGGGCGTCCGTCGCGTCCGTGGCGCAGACAGAAGAAGACGGAGGAGTTCAATTCATCAACTCGTTTCAGGACATCACCGACCGCAAGCACGCAGAGGAGCAGCTGAGGCTGTTCTCGCAGGCTGTTGATGGTTCCGTTGATGCCATAGCCATGGCAGACCTCGATGGCAAGCTGACGTACGTGAATCGTGCGTATTCCGACATGTTCGGCTACTCGAGAGAGGAACTGGTAGGGAAGGCTATCTCGTTCTGTCACCCCGACCAGGAGCAAGCGCTGGCAGAGGCGACGAAGGCAACGGCGGAGGGAGGCTGGACGGGCGAGTTGACGGGCAGAAGAAGGGATGGTCAACTCCTGCAGATAGCAGTGTCATCGTCGAGAGTAGTGGACGGCCGTGGGAGTCCTCTTGCGACGATGGCCGGGGTCAGGGATGTGACTGAGCTCAAGAGGCACGAGAGCCAACTCCGTCAAGCCCAGAAGATGGAGGCGGTCGGAACGCTTGCCGGGGGCATTGCCCACGACTTCAACAACCTCCTGGTGCCGATTCTGGGATTCGCGGAACTCGCCCTCGCCGGTATGCCTGAGGGGACCAAAGCGCGGGAAGATGTGACCCAGGTCCTGAAGGCGGGGGGGAGAGCCAAAGATCTGGCAGCTCAGATCCTTGCGTTCAGCCGCCAGGAGGAGGGGGAACGGAAGCCGGTGCAGCTCGCCCCGATCGTCAAGGAGGCACTCAAACTGCTGGTTGCGGCGCTGCCAAGTACGATCGAGATCCGTCAGAACATCGGGCCGGACACGCGCGCAGTCAACGCCGACCCGACACAGATACACCAGATCCTGATGAACCTCTGCACGAACGCGGAGCGCGCGATGCCCGACGGAGGGGTTCTGGAGGTCTCGCTCGAGAACGTCGAGCTCGATGAGGAGCGCGCCGCCCCGATTGAGGGCTTGCGAGCCGGTTCCTACGTACGGCTCACCGTCAGCGACACCGGGTGCGGCATGGACGAGGAAACGCTGAGGCGCGTCTTCGATCCGTTCTTCACCACCAGAGGTCCGGGCGAAGGCACAGGCATGGGTTTGTCTGTCGTCCACGGCGTCGTTGAGAGCCACGAGGGTGCTATCACCGTTGACAGCGAACTGCACCGGGGGACGACCTTCGATGTTTACCTGCCGGCGGTGGAATCCATCGCCGAAGGCGCTCCCGAGACCAAGGAACGAGTGCACGGAGGAAGCGAGTCCATCCTCTTTGTTGATGACGAGGCACCGATCGTGGAGATGGGGAGCGAGACACTCACACGACTGGGCTACCGCGTCACCACGCGGACCAGCAGTGTCGAGGCTCTGGAAGTGTTCCGATTCAAACCTGGGGCGTTTGATCTCGTCATCACGGACCAGACCATGCCAAACATGAGTGGAGTTGACTTGGCAAGGGAACTCCTTCGGATCCGCCCGGAAATCCCGATTCTCCTTTGCACCGGCTTCAGCCGTGCTGTTACATCGGAGTCAGCCCGTGCCTTGGGGATGCGGGAGTTGGTGATGAAACCCATCGTAGGGGCCGAACTCGGGCGAACGGTGCGACGGGTCCTGGACGAGACGCCAAGCGAGGAGAGATGATCAGCGGCAGGATCGGGGCCAGGCTCAGGAGCGTCGGAGGCTGACCGCTCGACGATCTGCGTACGACGTCGCTCCAAGCACGGGGTCGTACCGAGCGGCGGCCTAGCTCGCGCACGCACGCGACGTGCCAGCCCGTCAGTCAACTGAACGGTGCGACTTGATGCGGGGCGTCTTCAGCCAAGCGCATGGTGAACGCACGGAGAACGGAGTATGCGCGCTTCATACAAAGTCATCGTGGCG
>DAOVNE010000276.1 GCA_030630395.1 Candidatus Eiseniibacteriota bacterium | reverse complement strand
GGCGGAGTGCATCTCCCGGAGTTCATCCCAGTTCACCATCACCCTCATTTCGTCAGCGGAGAGATCAACTCCGCACTCGTCGAAGATCTCAGCGAGGAGATCGTCCGCCTCATTCTTGCCGCAGCGTTTGACAAGACCTGTCAGCCACTTGATGACGTTGTCCCGGTTGGATTCAGTGGAGATATCTATTGTACGATCACCGAGGAGTCGGCTGCTTATCTGCTTCCGCTCAGTCCTCCGGATCACCGCGCGCAAACGCACCGTCCAGAGCACGGTCTTGTCTCCCACGGCACCGGTTGTGATGTAGAACGCCCCGGGCACGCCGTGTTGCTTCAGGATTCTGAAAGCGTGCTGGTAGTTGTCCACGTAGCCGTCGTCGAACGTGATCGCTACGGTTCTGGGATTCAGACTCCTCCCCAACAGCAGGGAATCGGCGATCTCGCCGATCGGAACCACCTGATAGTGATGCTTGAGATAGACAACCTGTCTCTCGAACGCGTCCGGATGCACGACGAGACTGGGCTGCAGGTAGTTGCCGGACCAGTTGGGATCATCATTCACGGAGTGATACCTGAGGATGATGCCCCCTCCCCACGGGAGCGACGCCATCGTCCCGGTGACCAGCCTGGAGTTGCGGACTCCTCGTGCCAGTCTCCAGATCACATTCAACTGAGCTTCGCGACTACTCGCGCGCATCTCGGCTCCCTCGCTCACGTCCGCCCAGATCGGCCGGCCGATGATGTGACTCCCTCTGCGCAGCTATCGTGACCCACTCAACAAGACCGGGAACGCGCTCCTTGAGCTCCGACTCGTAGAGCTTGACCGTATTCCCGATCACGTGCTCCAGCGTGAACTGATTGAGCACACGCGCCCTGCCGGCCCGTCCCATCTTCCTCCGCAAGTCGGCGTCCGAGAGGAGTTCGCAGATGCGTGCCGCGATTCCCTCTGCGTCACCGGTGTCCAGGAGGTATCCTGATACGCCGTCTTCTATGAGTTCTCTGTTGCCGCCGACATCGGTTGCTATGACCGGCAGCGCCGCCGCCATCGACTCGAGAATCACGTTGGAGCAGCCTTCCTTCAGTGAAGTCAGCACAGAGACGTCCACGCGCCCAAGGAGGTCCCCCACTTCGTGGATCTCCCCCATGAACTGCAGAGCCTCGGACAGCCCCAACTCATCTGCTATCCGTCCGAGTTTCTTCCTGAGCGCTCCGCCACCCACAATGATGAACCGCGTATCGGGCATGGTCGCTTCCACGATACGCGCCGCCTCAAGAAACGTCAGATGGTCCTTCTTGGGAGTCAGGCTCGCGATCATCGCGACCGTTCCGACGTCAGAACCGTCGGCGTATCCCCCTCCGGAACCGGCCTCCGGGACGGACGGATTGAGCGCCTCGGAGCTGCCCGGATTGCCGGCGGACACTCGCTCCATCGAGATGCCGTTGTGGATCACGCGCACGTCCTCGCTCCGCACACCGTGCGCGGCAACGACGTAGTCCTTGACGGCCTCGGCGTTTGCTATGACGCGATCGATCATCGGCGCCATGAGTCTCTCCAACAGGTTCAGAATGGGATTCGAGTGGACATCCACGTTCCTGACTGACGTGATGATGAGAGGCACACGAGTCAGTCTCCCCACAATGAGAGAACGCCAGTTGGCCGGAAACAGATACGATTGCACGATCGCCGGACGTTCCTTCCTTATCAGCCGGGCAAGTGACAGCGATGCCCCGGACATTGCGCCCTGACGCTTCCGGAGTGCCACCACCCCTATGCCTACCTCCTCCAACTCTCGCCCCAATGGCCCCGGGTCCGTCAGCGAGCAGACAAGAGGTTTGAATCGTTCTCGCGAAAGGCCCTTGGCAAGTTCCACGAGCTGCCGTTCAGCTCCCCCGTAGCCGAGCTGTCCTATGACATAGAGGATCTTGATTCTCCCGCCCGGGGCGAATTCACCGCGCCCGGCCAGCGCCATGTCGTAGAGCGCCTCCGTCTGTCGCGTCATCGCCTGCGACGTATACGCCCCTTCATAGACGGATCTTGATGATGCGGCCATGCGAGCTCGAAGCTCGGGGTCTTGGGCCAGCTCCAGAATGCGCTCTGCAAGGAGCCCGGGATCGTGAGGCGGCACGATGAAGCCGCTGACGCCATTGACGATGACCTCAGCAACGCCTCCGACATCAGTGGCAATACACGGCACGCCCGATGCCATCACCTCGAGGATCGTAATGGGCAACCCTTCCCAGGCCGACGGAAGTACGAACACATCCGCCGCATTGAGGAGACGTGGGACATCCAACCGGGTTCCCAGAAGAAGCACGTGGCTCTCAAGGCCAAGTTCGGAGATCCTCGCCCGAAGCGACTCCTCCAGTGCCCCACCACCCACCACCACGAAATAGACATCGCTGTGCGTCTTCCTCACCTCAAGCACCGCAGCGAACAGGTTCTCGTGATCCTTCTGAGGGGTCAGACTGCCAACCGTGATACAGAGCACCGCGCTCTCCGGAATCCCTAGCTCTGCCCGCACCGAGATGTCGTCGGCGTGTACCGTCAGCCGACCATCGTCGATGCCGTTCCAGATGGCCACGAAGCGTCCCGGACGGATGCGTCCTGCCTGTATGTGCGATGCCCGCACCGCGCGCGACACACCAACCTGGGCATTCTCTCTCAGCGTTGCCAACCGGCTCAGGAAACCCCTCCACGGTGAGTACTGTGCCACGACGTTGTGCTCGGTCCGCACAATGGCCGTGGCGCCGCCCAGGATCGCCGCCGGCACACCGATCGCCAGCGCGGTGAAGTTGTGGTTGTGCACGACATCGAATTCTCCGGTCGCAATGATCCTGGCGAGGCGAAGCACAGCACCTATGTCGAATCGCGTTCTTCGCGCAAGGATATGCACACGCACACCGGCGTCCCTCAGAATGTCCTCGAGTGGACCGCCGGCCATCACGCAGCAGATCTCGGGGGTGTAGCGCTCCCTATCGTGGGCAAGTGCGTACTCAACGACTACGCGCTCCGCCCCCCCTGCCTCAAGCGACTGAACAATGTGCAGCACCCTCGCCATACCCCGTGCCTCCACTCAGCGTTTCCCAACGGCTTCCACGAGCCCGCTGTATCGCTCCTC
>DAOVNE010000007.1 GCA_030630395.1 Candidatus Eiseniibacteriota bacterium | reverse complement strand
TTTGAATACGCGAGACAGCCGGGCACGCCGCTTCTCTTCGCAGGGCTCGGGATTCTCTCTCTCGGACTCTGCCTGACGTTGTGGACGAGACGCCCGTCGGGTGTCGCCTGAGGCTATGGATGGGGCGCCCCACGGGGCCCTGATCGACGCCTTTTCTGGAGGTAGTTAGGAATGGACACGAGACCCGACATGATTTTCTTCTGGGTAGCCCTCTGGAGCTATCTGGCCGCCACGGTAGGCGCCTGCATCTACGCAGGCATGCGCAAGCCGGTTGTTCGCGGCATCATATATGTGATCACGCTCGCTGGTCTGACCTCTCAGACGGTTGCATTGGGTGTGCGCTGGGCGGTGTCCGGACATCCTCCTGTAACAGGCCCCTTCGACTACATGCTGCTCCTCTCGTGGGCGGCAGTCCTGGCATTCATCGTGATCTGGAGAGCGAAGGGACTGGAGCTTCTGACAGCCTTCGCAGCGCCCGTGGGCGTGCTTGGAATGGGTGTGGCTTCCCTCTTTCCCTCCAGGATTGAGCAGCAGCTGATTCCCGCACTGCAGAGCTACTGGCTATGGATCCACGTGTCGCTGGCAGCACTCGCCGAGGCGGCCTTCGCCGTGTCGTTCGTGGCGGCGGTCATGTACATGATAGGAGATTGGCGTGGGTGGAAGGGTCTCCCGGACAAGGAGACGCTCGACATGGTCACCTATCGCGCCATCGGCGTCGGCTTTCCGCTCTTTACGATCGGCGCTCTTCTGGCCGGCGCCATCTGGGCAAACAGCGCCTGGGGTGCGCCCTGGTCGTGGGACCCTAAGGAAACAAGTTCCCTCATCGTCTGGCTTGTGTATGCCATCTACCTGCACGCCAGATTCGTCAAGGGATGGCGCGGTGTGGGCGCGGCGCGGCTGGCAGTACTCGGATTCCTCGTGACGCTGTTCACGGTGCTCGGGAGCCGCTTCCTGGGTGGTCTGCACTCGTACGGGGCGTGATGCCGGCGGCCTGCACTCACGTGGAGCGTAATCTGGAGAGATCGTTTGGTGTGGAATAAGCTGAAACCGTGGATTCCCGCGATAGCATGGACGCTCCTCATCTTCGGACTCTCGTCCGTGTCGGTCTTCGCGAGCACGATCATAAAGCTCAAGATGGTCGACAAGCTTGCCCACGCGGCGGAGTACGGCGGACTGGGGCTGTTCCTCTCCGTCGGGTTCTTTGGCACACTGAGAGGGGCGAGGAGACGATGGGTAACGCTCTTCGCCATTCTCCTCGGTCTAGCGATCGGCGCTCTCGATGAGATCTACCAGTTCACGGTTCCCGGACGGTGCTCCGATGTTCGTGACTGGATTGCCGATTCTATCGGTGTGATCATCGGTAATCGCATCGCGGTCTGGTTCTACAGATGGAAGGCGGGAGGACGATGAAGTACACGGCGCCCAGGGGAACGCGGGACATTCTCCCTGCCGACAGCTGGAAGTGGCAGCACGTCGAGCGAGTATTCCGCGACACGGCGGAGCGATTCGGATACAAGGAGATCAGGTTTCCGGTCTTTGAGGAGACCGAGCTCTTCGCCCGCGGGATCGGCGACTCGACCGATATCGTGCGAAAGGAGATGTACACATTCCCGGACCGCAAGGGTCGAAGCCTGACGCTCAGGCCTGAGGGAACCGCGAGCGTTGTGCGCTCCTTCATCGAACACAACATGGGGCGCGGCGCGCAGGTCACGAAACTCAGGTACTTCTGCCCGATGTTCCGGTACGAGCGTCCGCAGGCAGGGCGCTACCGGCAGTTCTGGCAGTGGGGGCTCGAGGCTCTGGGCTCACTGAGTCCAGCCATAGACGCCGAGATCATTCTCTTCTCGGTTCGGTTCTTCGAGGGGCTTGGTATCAAGGGGACTGAAGCGAGGATAAACAGCGCCGGATGCCCGAGCTGCACCCCGGCCTACAACGATCTCCTGAAGAAGGAACTCGCGTCCAAGCTCGAGCGGTTCTGCGATGACTGCCGCGAGCGCTACGAGCGCAATCCCAGACGGATGTTCGACTGCAAGAATGAGAACTGCCAGACGCTTCTCTCTGACGCTCCTTCGATTCTCGATGCGCTCTGTGACGAGTGCCGGGATCATTTCGCTCACGTCGAGAAGCACTTGAGGGCGGTCTCGGTCCCATACGTCATAGACAGCGGGCTCGCACGTGGGCTCGACTACTACACGAAGCTGGGAGCGCAGAGTGCGCTTTGCGGCGGTGGCCGATACGATGAGCTGACGAGTGAACTCGGAGGCAAGCCGACTCCAGCGTGTGGAGTGTCGGCCGGTGTTGAGCGACTCATCTCCGCGCTCGAAGAGGAGGGCGCGTTCCAGGATGCGGCTCCCGGCCCCGATATCTACCTCGTGGCGGGAAGCGATGGGGCTGCCGGGTCAAACGTGACCCTCGCGGCGCGACTGAGGGAGACGTTCTCCGTTGAGATGGACTACCAGGGCCGGAGTTTCAACAAACAGATGCAGGAGGCCGGCCGCATGAACGCGCGGTTCGTGCTGGTCAATCAGGGAGAGGGTGAGCCCCTCAAGCTGAGAGAGGTCGCGACAGGGTGGGAGGCGAGCCCTGGCGAGGAAGAGCTGGAGGCTGCCATCCGGGATCGGGAGAGGGAATCACGATGAAACTGCAACCGATGGGTGAACTTGCAAGAACGCACACATGTGGCGAGCTGAGAGCCCCAGATGCCGGGTCGACAGTCGTCCTTGCAGGCTGGGTGCACCGGAGAAGGAATCTGGGTGGTCTTCTCTTCGTGGATCTGAGGGACAGATACGGGATGACGCAGATCGTCTTCAGACCGGAGGGCGATGCGGAACTCCTGGATGTGGCGGGGGGACTCGGTTCCGAATACGTGATTGCCGTCCGCGGAGAGGTTGGGGCGAGGCCCGAGGGGACCGTCAACGCGGAGCTAAAGACAGGCGAGGTTGAGGTTATCGTGCGCGAGATGAAGGTGCTGAACGACTGCCTCACGCCGCCGTTTGTTCTCGAGGAGCCGATCAAGGCGAGCGACGACCTCAGGCTGGAATATCGCTATCTGGATCTCAGGCGGCCGCACATGCAGAACCTCCTCATGACCCGCCACCGCGCGGCGAAGGCGGCGCGCGACTATCTCTGCGATCAGGGACTGATCGAGATCGAGACGCCCATGCTCGCGAAGAAGACGCCGGAGGGCGCGCGGGACTTCATCGTTCCGTCCCGAGTCCATCCCGGGAAGGTCTACGCACTGCCTCAGTCTCCCCAGCTCTACAAGCAGATCCTCATGGTGAGTGGCTTCGACCGCTATTTCCAGATCGCCCGCTGCCTGCGCGACGAGGGATTGCGAGCCGACCGGCAGCCGGAGCACACACAGATAGACATCGAGATGAGCTTCGTCACTCAGGATGACGTCTTCGCCCTGACGGAGGGGCTGATCGCTTCGATCTGGCAGGAGGTGCTCGGGAGGAGGATAGAGACGCCGTTTCCGCGTCTCACATATGCCGACGCCATGGCGCGCTTCGGCTCTGACAAACCCGACACGCGCTTCGGGATGGAACTGACCGACCTGACCGACCTCCTGGGAGACACTGAGTTCAGGGTCTTCAGCTCGGCAATCAAATCCGGCGGTGCCGTGAAGTGCCTCGTCGCATCCGGCTGCGGGGACTGGTCACGAAGCCAGATAGACAAGAAGGAAGAACTCGCAAAGGGTTGGGGCGCCAAGGGTCTCGCCTATGTGAAGGTGACGGGCGGCGCGTTCGAGGGAGGAATCAGCAAGTTCCTCACGGAGACTCAGACCGCGGCGATCATCGAGCGGGCGAAGGCCGTCGATGGCGACCTCCTCCTCTTCGGGGCCGACGCGACGGCCAAGGTCCACAACGTGCTCGGGCGTCTGAGGCTCGCGTTCCGCGATGAGTTCAACCTCGCTCCCGACGATCTCCTCAATCTCCTCTGGGTCACCGACTTCCCGATGTTCGCGTTCAACGAGGAAGCGGACGCCTGGGAAGCCGAACACCACATGTTCACAATGCCTCGCGATGAGGACATTCAGTATCTCGATACCGATCCCGGCAGGGTTCTGGGTCAGCTCTACGACCTGGTCCTGAACGGTGTCGAACTCGCATCCGGCTCCATCCGGATCCACCGTCGTGACATCCAGGAGCAAGTGATGAGGGTCGTCGGGATGACCCCGGAGGAGGCGGAGGAGCGATTCGGGTTCCTGCTTAGGGCGTTCGACTACGGCGCTCCGCCTCATGGGGGGATCGCACCCGGGCTCGACCGGATCGTGATGCTGCTCACGGGCGAGGACTCGATCAGGGACGTCATCGCGTTCCCGAAGACCTACAAGGGTCTGTCACTGATGGACGGTTCACCCTCCGTGCCGGAGCGGGAGGTGATGGATGAGCTTCACATCACGTTTACCAAAGAGCCCTAAGGCTAGGCCTGTTCAGGAAATGGGGCTTGACAGTCGATGCAGGCTCTGGTAAATTATCCACCAAGTGTAGTCGATTCATGCGGCGCGCTGATGTAAGGTCGCGCGTACGGTGTAAGTACGTCTGCTTGAAGGGGGGTGCCACGCGATGGCAAGAACGACTGGGAGAGTCATTGTTCTCGCATCGCTTCTGCTTGTCCTGGTGGCGGGTGTGATGGGCTGTGGTCCGAAGCCTCCGTGCGAAGGCGCGGATGTGACCGCAGTTCAGCTTGCTCAGGACGAGAGCGATGCTGCGTTGACCGAACTCGATACCGCGCGTAGTGAGCGGGCCGAGCTCGAAGCCGATGTAGCCGGTACAAGAAGCGAAATCGCCAATCTGGAGGGTCAGCCTGCAGCACTCGAGGCTCGCCTCCACGAACTGAAAAAGGGTAGCGGGCGCTAACTGGCCGCGAAACGCGAAGGAAGGAGACTAGACCGATGTTGCACAGAATATCAGTTGTACTGGTCCTCCTTGTAGCCCTCGCCCTCGTGACCGGCTGCGGTTCCGGAGTTCAGAGGACCGCAGACCCGAGCGCCGGCGATTTCTACACGGAAGAGGAGTACCAGAAGCTCTCGAAGGATCAGAGAGAAGCCTACTGCGTCGATCTTCTCGGAGAGTACGAGAGCGCGCAGGACGGTGCTGCAAGTGCAAGAGACGACATCACCAAGGAGCAGCGGGCATCCGCTGATCTGGACGCGGAAATGGCCAAGCTCACACCGAGGCTCAAGGAGCTCAAGAGCGAGGTCGATGCGCTGAACGGGCAGATCGCATGGTTCGAGGGGCTGCCGAGAGTCTATGTCGTCCAGAAGGGCGACTTCCTCTACAAGATCTCTGAGATGGATGAGATCTACGGCGACCCGCTCAAGTGGAAGCGCATCTACAGAGCGAACCGCGAGCTGATCGAGGATCCGAATCTCATCTACCCCGATTGGGAGCTGACGGTTCCGAGAGACTGGCCGCACAGCTACACGGTCAAGATCGGCGAGAACCTCTGGCGGATCGCCGGCTATTGGGAGATCTACGGCGACGCGACGATGTGGTCCAGGATCTACGAGGCCAACCAGGCCGAGATCTCGAACCCTGACGTCATTCAGCCGGGCCAGATCCTGACGATCCCGCGCTAGGGGATTCTCCAAGTCCGGTCGCTCGGATCTCGAACGGGGATGTGTGACGATCCCGGAGGGAGAGTCACTCGGCTACTGGAACTCCATTGCAGAACGGGCTCTTGGTCCCCGGCAACGCCGTGGGAACCAGGGGCCCGATTGCATAGCATACGGGTGAGGTCTCGTTGAAGCGAAAGATATCCGTCGCAGACATAGATTCTGTTCATCTCTACGGGCGGAACGACGCCAATCTTCGGCTGTTGCAGGACTCATTCGATGTGCACGTGACCGCGCGTGGTGGGGAGATAACCATCTCGGGCGACGCCCCCGAGGTCGCCCTCGCGGAGACGGTTCTCACGGAGATGGCGAGACTGGTACGCCAGGGTCGGACGGTGCAGCGGGAGGACGTGGAGTACGCCATCAACATGATCAGGTCCGGCAGGGCCGAGGAGTTGTCGCGCTTTCACGAAAGCGAGAAGCGGTTGAGGGATCTCAAGAAGCCTGTTGAGGCGCGGACCGTGGGCCAGCAGGCCTACGTCGACGCACTCAAGCAGCATGACATCGTCGTGGCCATCGGGCCCGCCGGCACAGGAAAGACCTACCTGGCCGTCGCCATGGCCGTGGCCGCGCTCAGGCGAAACGAGGTGGAGAGGATAGTCCTCGTCCGCCCGGCCGTGGAGGCCGGGGAGAGTCTCGGATATCTTCCGGGCGACTTCCAGGAGAAGATCGCGCCGTATCTTCAGCCGCTCTATGATGCTCTTCGCGACATGATGGACCCCGAGAGGGTGAAACGTCTGATCGAAGTGGGGACGATCGAGGTTATCCCACTGGCGTACATGCGAGGCAGGACGCTGAACGACGCCTTCGTCATTCTGGACGAGGCGCAGAACAGCACGATGCCGCAGATGCAGATGTTCCTGACCAGGCTCGGATTCAACTCTCGTACTGCTATTACAGGGGACATCACGCAGATCGATCTTGCCAACAGGGAGATGTCGGGCCTTGTGAAGATCCAGGATGTGCTGTCCGGGATCGACGGGATAAAGTTCGTCTATCTTACCGAGAGCGATGTCGTCAGGCACAGACTCGTGCGCGAGATAGTGAAGGCCTTCGACCGATACGCACGAGCCGGCGCGCAGCCGAACACATCGCACAGAGGCGAAGGGAGCGACTGATGGCAAGGTGGTTTCGCCAAAAGCAGGAGCCCCGAGCCAGAGCCGATCGCGTGAAGCTCGGCGTCGGCTCCGACGGTCCGCGTGCGGACTGGGCTGCCCACAGGAACAGTCTTCTCTTCGGACTCCTGCTCATCGTGGGGTTTATCATCGTTCTGGAATTCCTGTTCCCGCAGGCCGTGCCCACGACCGAGATCGAGATCAAGGTGGGGCAGGTGTCTCGTGAGGAAGTGGTTGCCCCCTTTGACTTCGACGTGCTGAAGACAGCCGACGAGCTCGAGCAGGAGCGGAAGATGGCTGCCGACGGTGTGGTCCCCGTCTTCCGCTACGATGAGGCGTCCCGCACAGAGAAGAGAACACGTTTCGGCGAACTCCTCACACGGATCTACGACATTCGCACCGGCAGCGAGCCACCCCAGCAGAGAATCGAGTTGCTCGGCCAGCTTGGTGTCATACTCAGCGACGCCTCACGCCGCGTTCTTCTCGACAGCGGTCAGGCCGAGAGAGTGGAGGAGCGCGCCAGAGAGATCATGTTCGTCATGTATGACCGGGGCGTACTGAGTGAACGCGGAACGCCGCCGCTCAAGCCCGACGACACGGTGATGCTGATCAAGGGTGATGATGAAACCGTGGTCCGTATACAGTCGTTCATCCCGGAGCGGCTTGTCGTCGAGACGGTGCAGCGTGAGGCCGCGAGGGTCCTGAACGATGCCGACATGACGATTGCCGTGAAGGAGATCGTGACTCCTTTCCTCGAGGGTAACGTCATCTACGACGTGGTCGAGAACTCGCGGAGAAGAGAGGCGGCCAGGGCCGCCGTCGTCGAGTCGACGGGCCGGGATTTCAAGAAGGACGAGGTCGTTCTCCAGCGGGGGGAGAGGATCACGGTTGAACACATCGTGGCCGTCTTCTCGCTTGATCGCAAGCGTGCTGAGCTTCTGATAGAGGAGGCCGGCTACCTCCGGTTCTTCCCACGTCTTGGGAGGATTCTGGAGGCGATGGCCCTCCTGGGCATCTTCGCCCTCTACGTGCTGGCGCGCAAGCGCCGCATGGTCACGGAGATACGCTATCCCATTCTCTTCATGATCCTCGTGGCGATCGTGATGGTTGCGGCGGCCATCGTCGGTCGCATTCCCGGGGCGTCATCCTATCTCGTGCCCATAGCCGTTCTCGCGATGTTCGCGTCGATGCTTCTCGATTTCGAGACAGCCGTCATCGCCACGGTCGTTACAGTTGTGCTCGTGACAGTCTATACGAGCTTCGGTCTGCCCTTCATCTTCGTGTCGCTTGTTGTGGGGACGATCGCAGCGCACTCCGTGCGGCGCGTCAGACATCGGGAGGATTTCTACTGGTCGGGAATCAAGGTGGTCGGCGCGTACGCGTTGACGATAGCGATCGCCGATATCTCCATGGTGGACATGGGTCTTCCCACTCTGACAAGAATGGGATGGGGCGGGCTCAATGCGCTCGTCAGCATGGGCATTGTCATTGTGGCGCTGCCGCTCTTCGAACGTGGATTCAAAGTGACTACCGACATCACCCTCCTCGAACTCGGGGACATGAACAGGCCGCTCTTAAGACGAATGGCGATGACCGCGCCCGGGACGTATCATCACAGCATTGTCGTCGGCAATCTGGCCGAGGCGGCCGCCGAGGCCGTAGGTGCAAACGGACTCCTGGCGCGAGTGGGCGCCTACTACCACGACATAGGCAAGCTGGTCAATCCCGGCTACTTCATCGAGAACCAGCAGGGGCTCGACCAGACTCAGAGCAAGCACGCCGGGCTTAAGCCCAAGGTCTCAAGCCTTATCATTCAGGCTCATGTCAAGGACGGCGTCGAACTCGCTCGCAAGGAGAAGCTGCCCGAGCCGATCATCGACATGGTCCGCGAGCACCACGGCACAAGCGTCATGGAGTTCTTCTTCAATAGGGCGTCTGAAGAGAGCGAGGACCCGAGCGATGTCAGCGAGGGTGAATACAGCTACCCCGGTCCGAGGCCTCGGAGCAAGGAGTCGGCCATCGTCATGCTCGCCGATCTCCTGGAAGCTCGTACGAGATCGATAGGCGAATCGCTGACCCCAAAGCGCATCGAGGCAGAGATCGACGACGCCATCGAGAAGAGATGGCGAACGCACCAGCTGGACGACGCCGAGCTGACTCTCTCCGATCTGAGAAAGATCCGCGAGGCGTTCTTCAGAGTGCTCGTCGGAATGTACCACCAGCGAGCCAAGTACCCGGACCAGAAGACCGAGGAACAGGGCGAGGCTGATGGTGAAGCGACGGCTGCCGACGACACCGGAAGTCTCGGGGACGCGGGCAAGGCGAGCAGTTCCGGGAGCGGGTAGGACGTGTCACTCAGAATTGTCAACAAGCAGAAGATGGTGAGTGTCGACACTCGAGCCGTGCGGAGGCTTGTCGGCGCCGTGCTCGATGAATACGGGCGGGCCGACTCCGATGTGACCGTTCTCTTTGCCGACGACTCATTCCTTCACAAACTCAATCTGGAGTACCGGGGAATCGACAAGACAACGGACGTGCTGTCCTTCGCAATGATGGAGGGGGACGAGTCGACTATCTCCCCTGACGCGGAGAGCGTTCTTGGCGATGTGATGATATCGGTCGAGCGCGCGGCCGTTCAGGCGCGCCGATACAGGAAACCGGTCGGGCATGAGATACTGAAACTGGTGGCGCACGGTGTGCTCCATCTTGTCGGTTTCGATCATGCCTCCACAAGCGAGCGCAACCGGATGCGCCGCATCGAGAACAGGCACCTACGGGCTGTCCTCGACCAGGCGTAGAGAGTGGCAATGCTCTATATCATTGGTACAGGTGCAGGGTTCGCTGTCCTGCTCTATCTATCCTCGATCTTCTCAGGATCTGAGACGGCCTTCTTCTCGTTGTCCCGGCTGGACATCGGCGATATGGAGAAGGGTGACCGTGTCCGGTCGCTGCTCGACCATCCGGATCGCCTGCTCATAACCATCCTGCTTGGCAACACCCTGGTCAACGTTGCCGCCGCGTCTCTTGGCGCCGTCGTCGCCCTGAGGTTCGCGCACTCACTCGGTTACTCCGAGACCGCCACTATTGCGCTCGAGGTGGGGGTCGTCACGCTTGTGATCCTCGTCGTGAGCGAGATAGCTCCAAAGATGTACGCCATCGAGCGGAACACCGAGTTCGCTCGACGAAGCGCGCCTGTGCTCTTCGCTGTCGGCAGCGTCCTCGCTCCCATCGTGAGTGTGGTCCACGGCCTGGTGTCGAAGCTGGGAGGTGGAGAGGCAGGAGCGGATCAGCCCTTCGTGACCACCGAGGAACTTCGCACGATTGTCGCGATAAGCGAGCACGACGGCACACTGGACGAAGAGGAACGGGACATGATCGACAGCGTGATGGAGTTCGGCGACACGGTTGTGCGGGAGCTCATGGTCCCGCGGGTGGATGTCCAGGGTCTCGAGGACACCACGACCGTCAGTGAGGCCATTGCGTTGGTTCGTGAAGAGGGACATTCTCGTCTGCCTGTATATCGCGAGGATCTCGATCACATCACAGGTGTTCTCTATGCGAAGGACCTCCTGGGCGTCGACCCGCAGACGGGTGGCGGGCAGGCGATCTCGGGCCTCGTACGCGAGGCGTACTTCACTCCCGAGACCAAGAACGCCGGTGAGCTTCTGCGGGAACTGCAGCGCAGAAGAACGCACATCGCGATCGTGGTTGATGAGTACGGCGGCACCGCCGGAGTCATCACGCTCGAGGATCTCATCGAGGAGATAGTGGGCGAGATCCGGGACGAACACGATGAAGAGAAACCGCTCCTGCAGGTGCTCGACATGAAGACACTCATCGCTGACGGTTCCATACGACTTGAGGATCTTGCGGAGGAACTCGCCGTGACGGATTTCCCGGGCGAGGGCATCGAGACGCTTGCCGGATACCTGCTGGATGCTTTCGGCCGCATTCCGTCGGAGGGAGAGAAGTTCGAGCGGGACGGCCTCGAGTTCACCATTGAGAGTCTGGAAGAACAGAGGATCACAAGTGTGAGAATCGTGAAGCTGGAGCCAGATGTGGACGGGGAGGAAGGAGAATGGCCATCATCCTTCTAGCCGTTCTAGGGTTACTGCTCTCGGCCTTCTTCTCGGGGTCGGAGACCGCGCTGGTATCCATTAACTGGATACGTCTTGAGCACTGGATCGAGAAGGGAAAGCGAGGCGCCCGTCCGCTCGAGAAGTTCGTCTCGGATCCGCAGCGATTGCTGGGTACCACGCTCGTTGGGACGAACATTGCGATCGTGATGACATCGTCTCTGGTGTCGTGGAAGCTGTCGCACGGTCTCCACAATCTGCAGCCGGGCATGGTTGCGCTCCTCTCAACTGCGATCCTGACTCCCGTGCTTCTCGTGCTCGGCGAAGTCATCCCGAAGATCATCGGCCGGCGGCACAGCGACAGCATCATGCTCAAGGTCGTGTTCCCGCTCAGGCTCTTCTATTGGCTGCTTCGTCCGATCATCTGGGTGGCAACGGGACTTGCTCGCGGGATTCTACGTCTTCTGGGCGTGCCTGTGACTGAGTGGCGAAGACGTCTCACGAAGGAGCAGCTGCGGGTTCTTCTCACAAGCGAAGGAGAGATCGCCGGCGCCGTTGACAGGGAAGAGACCAAACTGCTCTCCGGAGTCTTCGAGTTCGCGCTGACGACGGTTGGAGAGGTCATGGTGCCGAGGACGGACGTAGTTGGGATGCCCCCCGGGTCCACGGTCGGAGAGGCCGTGACCATCATACGTGAGCACGGGTTCTCGCGGCTACCCATCATCTCCGAGGACAGAGATCATATCGAAGCGATGATCCACTCGCGTGATCTTCTGGGGGTTCCGCACGAGCAGAAGTTGGATGGCATCACTCGCCAGGTGCATCACGTGCCCGAGACCAAGACGTGCGATGAACTCTTCCGTGAGCTGCAGGCCCGGCGGCAGCACATGGCGGTCGTTGTCGACGAGCACGGGAGCATCGCCGGCATCGTGACGCTGGAGGATCTGCTTGAGGAGCTTGTCGGCGAGATTGAGGACGAATACGACATCAAGGAATCACCTATCCGACGTATCGATCATGACCTCTTCATGGTCGATGGGCGAGCCGAGATAGGCGACGTTGGAGAAGCAATGGGCTTGGAACTCCCACAGGGCGACTACAACACCATCGCCGGTCTCATCCTCAAGGACCTTGGAAGGATCCCGGACGCCGGGGATGAGGTGACCATTGGTCGTCTCGAGTTCAGGATCATATCTGTCGGGCAGACGAGAATCGGGAAGGTGAGGATCAGACGACGATGAACGAGAACGAGCAGGAGAACCGGATCCCGGTTCCAGGCGCCGTCGATTCCGATCGCGAAGCGGCGCACCAGGATGATGATCGCCAGAGCGGTCACGATCATGAGCACCAGAGCGCAGGACGCGTTCTCAGAAAGTACTTCCTCACCGGGCTTCTTGTCATTCTCCCGATAACAATCAGCGTGTTTATTCTCTGGCAGTTCTTCTTCGCGCTCGATAGCATACTCGGCCGATTCGTCATACGGTACTACGGTCGAGAGATCCCCGGCCTCGGTCTTATCGTTCTCATTGGCATCATCGTTGTCGTCGGCGCCGTTGCGAGCAACTTCATCGGGCGCCGAGTGCTCAAGCTGTGGGAGCGGTTCATCAACAGAATCCCGCTCGTGAGGTGGATCTACGGAACGACGAAGACGGTGTTTGCAGCCGTGCTCCACGAGGACTCAACCAGCTTTCGGAGAGTCGTTCTGATTGAATTCCCACACAAGGGGATCTACAGCCTGGCATTCGTCACGTGCGAATCCGGAGGAAGCATCGAGAATGTCCTCGGCAAGAAACTCGTGTCGGTCTTTCTTCCAACGACGCCGAATCCGACATCGGGTTACTTCCTCCTGATTCCGGAGGAGGATGTGCGGCCGCTGGACATGTCGGTTCAGGATGGGCTCCGGCTCGTCGTCTCGGCCGGTGTGTTGTCGGATGAAGGCGACGCCTAAAGGTAGTCAGTAGCGCTGCGAGGTGAAGTATGTCGGACGGACACATCGACAAGAGAATCGTCCTCGATTCAGAGAGTGATCCCGTCTCCATGGCGGACACGCTCAGGGGGCTCCATCCGGCCGACATCGCCGTCGCTCTCGAGCAGCTTGACGGTGAAACGGCGAAGTCTGTTCTCGCGGAGCTCGATACTGAGACGAGGGCCGACGTCCTCATTCACCGCGACGAACACTCCCGTGGCGAGATCCTCGATGCTTTGGAGCCTGTCGAGATCGCCGACATCACGCACGAGCTTGAGTCGGACGATGCGGCGGACGTTGTTGGAATGCTCGAGGACGAAGTTCGAGGGGAAGTTCTCTCCCGGCTCGAGGACGATGACCGGCGGGCGGTCGAGGAGCTTCTCCAGTACACGGACGAGTCGGCGGGCGGCATCATGGCGTCGGAGCTTGTGTTCCTCAAGCGCGACGCGAGGGTGAAGGACGCCATCGAGCTGATCAGGAAGGCGGCCGACGAAGTTGATGAGATCCACAACGTCTATGTCACGGACGGAGACCGGAGGCTCGTAGGAGTTCTGTCTCTGAGGGATCTGGTTCTGGCGGGCGGGGAGACTCTGCTGTCGGAGATAATGGATCGGGACGTTGTGTCCGTCTCAACGGACACGGATCAGGAGGACGTCGCCTGGGTCTTCAGGAAGTACGACCTTGTCGCCATTCCTGTCGTGGCGCCTGAC
The DNA here is from genome assembly GCA_030630395.1 of Candidatus Eiseniibacteriota bacterium. Classification (GTDB taxonomy): domain Bacteria; phylum Joyebacterota; class Joyebacteria; order Joyebacterales; family Joyebacteraceae; genus Joyebacterum. Next base: position 1,848 of record DAOVNE010000007.1, on the reverse strand, counting down.
GGAAGACTTGCGGGACGAATCACCGTGGACGACATCATCGACGTCATCCACGATGAGGCCGAGGAGGACATGAGCCTCATGGCCGGTACTCGTGAGGACGAGCTGCACGAGGACTCAGCATTCAGGGTTTCCCGGATTCGCCTGCCGTGGCTCATTATTGGTGCAATCGGCGGCCTCGGATCCGCGCTCGTGATGCGGCATTTCAGCTTCTCGCTTGAGAAGGTGCTTGCCCTCGCTTTCTTCGTACCGGTCATCACGGCGATGGGTGGGAACGTCGGCCTTCAGACCTCGACGATCATCGTGCGCAGCATGCACTCCGAGCGTGGCCTCGCGGGAGCCGCGGGGGATCGTCTCGCGAAGGAGTGGAGAGTCGCCGGCTTGAATGCTCTCATTCTCGGTGTCAGCGTGTGTGCGATCGTGGGGCTCTGGCTCGGAGATTGGCAGCTCGCCACCGTCGTCGGCTGCTCGCTCGCCGCGGTGATTCTGGTGGCGGCGACCCTCGGGACGGTCATACCGTTCGCCTTGAGAGGCATGGGAATAGACCCCGCAGTTGCGCAGGGCCCATTCGTAACAACACTCAACGATGTCATTGGAATCCTCGTCTATCTCGGGATGGCGAGCACCTTCCTCACACGGATCCCGTAAGCCCGAAGCGAGCGTTAAGAATGGCGCCGGTCAAATCCAGAGCCATCGTGCTTCGGAGCTACAAGCTCGGTGAGACGAGCAAGCTCGTGGTGTGCTATACTCGCGATTATGGGAAGGTGCGCCTCGTGGCGAAGGGTGGACGGAAGGGCGGCGGTCGTCTCGGAGCTGCTCTGGAGCCTCTCATGGTCTCCGGGGTGGTCTTCTACTTGAAAGAGGGACGCGATCTCTCGCTCGTGTCGGGAGCTGAGATCGAGAGAGAATTCCCGTCGATGAGGCGCGACGTCGTCCGTATGGCCTACGGTAGCGCCGTCGTGGAACTCGTCGATCGCACGATCCACGAGCGGGAGAGAGACACCGACCTGTTCGACCACATTGAGCGCTCGCTTGCCGAGATGGACCTGGTTAACGAGGATGAGCTCGATCAGGCGCTGTGGCGTTTTGAGCTGAGCCTGGCGGCTGCGCTAGGCTACAGCCCGGAGCTTTCTGCGTGCGTCCAGTGCGCCGCCGCAGGCGGTCCATTGGCTGGGTTCAGCCCGACGCTTGGGGGACTCATCTGTGCGCGATGCGGAGCTTTGGGCTCTGGAATAGCGCTGACAACGGTGTCAGTAGCGGAGGTACTCCGGCTCGTCGCGGCCGACGTCCGATCGGGGTCGGCTTCTGGAACAGGTGTTCGGCTGACTCGAGCCGAGCGCGATGATGTCACACGAGCCCTCCACGATTTCCTTGGGGAACAGGGAGGGTATCAACTCAAGATCAAGTCCATGGACTTCCTGGCGCAGATCAGGAGGCTCGACGGCGCGGGAACAGAGACAGGGCAGGGCAATGGCTGAGAAAACAAAGGGACTACTGTTTCAAGACATCATATTGAGGCTTCAGGATTACTGGGCCGAGTACGGCTGTGTAATTCTGCAGCCCTACAACTCCGAGGTTGGAGCGGGGACGTTCAATCCCGCGACGTTCCTGAGATGCCTGGGTCCGGAACCCTGGAGAGCGGCGTACGTCGAGCCGTCCAGGCGACCGAAGGACGGACGGTATGGGAAGAACCCAATCCGCATGCAGCAGTTTCTGCAGTACCAGGTTCTCCTCAAACCGGCGCCGGATGATGTGCTCGATCTCTATTTCAGGAGCCTCGAAGCGATCGGCATCGACCGCAGGAAACACGATCTGAGACTCGTCGAGGACGATTGGGAGTCGCCGACGCTT
>DAOVNE010000244.1 GCA_030630395.1 Candidatus Eiseniibacteriota bacterium | reverse complement strand
CGGGGTGTCGGGCTCTGGACCATCGCAGCGGACGAGGTCGACTGGTTCGTGCCGTTTGCGGGAAGCCCGGCGCAGGGACCGGCGTTCGGAGACCTGAACGGTGATGGTAGTGACGACATGGTTCTCGGCCTGAGCTCTCCATGCAATATGGCAGTAGTGGATGGTATGGCCGACACGTGCTCGTACGTGGCGGCCATCGATATGAGTGGGTCTGTTCTATGGCACCACAAGACGGCAGGACCGTTCACATTCTGCCTCGCGGAGTGCGCCGATCTGGATGGCGACGGTGTGGTCGAGGTTGTGTACTGGGTCGGGACAGGATCCTCCGCTGTACCAGACTCCTTCTCCTTCTCGATCCGGAGTGGTTTGAGCGGAGAGCTGTTGGCGCGCTGGGCGAACGGAAGCGGTGTAAACGACGTCATAGTCGTTGATGTCGATGGTGAGGCCGTCCTGTTTGTCGCGTGCGCCGACGGCTTCCTAAGGAGCTTCAGCTTCGACGGTTCGGCGCTCGAGGAGATCGGGGGAGTCGATGCGGGAGCGTCTCTTGGTGGAATCGCCGTCGTTGACATGGACCCGATCGATCACCCCGTGCTGATTGCCGTCGCTGGAAACGGGAGCGTATTTGCATTCGATCTACACTTGCGGCCCCTCGCCGCGGATCCCGGTTACTCGGGCTACAACAGAGACTGTCCGGCGGAGCCTGTCGTCTACTCGGATGGCACACGCGGCGTCATGGTGCGCGAGTACGAGTCGGCACTTCTCCTCGCGCTTCAGAAGGCCCCTCTGGCCATCTGGCCATTCATTGTACTGGGGCTTGCATTTGCCGTCGGTGGCAGCGCATGCGTGCCGCGTGTCCGCAGACGATGGCTCGCGTCGCTCCGCCGCTGGCTCATCCCGCGGGCGGACCGGGAGCGTTCGCTCGACGGGCTTCTGGATGAGCTCAAGACGGCCGGTCACGGGAAGCTCGCGGCGACGCGCACGCTCAGAAGGCTCCGCGAACAACTCGCCATGCTCTCAGGCCTCGACTCAGCTCCCCCACAGGCGTTCGTTGAACGATATCGTGAGGCCGTGGACAATGTGGCCGGGATAGGGCTTCCTCGCATCGTCTCGATATTCCGTGAAGCCGCGCGCATCGGCGTGGCGTCCAGGGTCGTATCTGCCCTCGGGCGTGATGTGACCTCGTGCCGGTGGATGATCGACGGCCTTCCCCCTGAACTCCCCGACATGGAGCTTTCAGCATCGCTTCAGGTGCTGCTCGATGAGATGATGCGAGACCTTGACGTTCACCTGAACGCGCTCAAGCGCGAGTGCAGGTTGGAGCTATCATCTTCGGCGATCGAGGAGATCCGGAGGGCGGCCGGCGTCTTGAGCGTAGATCTGAGCGAGCACGGGATGGATCTCCTCGTGCCGGCGACATCGACGGTCGAAGGGGTGCGTGTATTTGCGACCAAGGGGGAACTGAGTTTCGTGCTTGAGAACCTGCTTGCGAACGCCATCGCCGCCGTGGAGGGATCTGAGATCCGGCGCATTGAGATATCTGCCGCGCGCGACGGTGACCAGGTGGTCGTCCTTGTCATCGATTCGGGGAAGGGGATCCCACCGGACCAGCATGAGCGGATCTTTGAGGAGGGATACTCAGAGCGAGCGAGGGGCGGGCACGGACTTGCGGCATCAAGGGAGATGCTCGTGAAGCGAGGCGGGGCGCTCCGGGTCCTGGAATCCGCACCCGGACAAGGGACGACGTTTGAGCTTAGACTGGATGTATGCTAGACAGATTCGTGCGGCCGAGGTGCACGGCCGCACCCGGACGGTCGAGGTGTGTGAAGGGACTCTGAGGTACGACGGAGGGAAACGTGGGAGCAGACTTGACGAAGGACGTGAGGCCCAGGGTTCTTATGGTCGATGACGAGACGAGTTTCGCTGAGGACATAGCTGCCCTCGTCTCCGAACATCTCAACTGCACAGTAGTTGGTGACCCGGGCTCCGGGATGAGGGCAGTGAAGGAGAGGTCGTACGATCTGGTTCTTCTCGACATTGATCTTCAGAGCGACATGAGCGGCATCGACCTGCTGAAGGAGATCAAGAAACAGGATCCCGATCTTCCCGTAGTCATGCTCACGAAGCTCACTGAGATGTCTCACATCGTTGAGAGCATACGCGGCGGTGCCTTCTTCTATGTCACAAAGGGAACCGGTCCTGCCGTTCACGAGATAGTACATATCGCCAAGCTCGCCATCGAGGATGCCCGAAACCGTCGTGCTGTGGAGCTGATCGACGAGGAGACAGGGGATGCACTCGCCGCCATAGTCGGGGAGAGCCCGGCCATCCGGAGGCTCAAGCGAGAGATCGAGCGCGTCGCACCGATGGACGTGGCCGTCTTCATCTCCGGGGAATCCGGGACAGGCAAGGAGCTAGTTGCCAAGGCCATCCACGCGCTGAGCTCGAAAGAAAGGCGCGGCAGGTTTGTGGCCGTGAACTGTGCTGGAATTACGGCGACCGTGGCGGAGAGCACGCTCTTCGGCCACGAACCCGGCGCGTTCACCGACGCGAAGCGACAGAGAATCGGAAAGATGGAGTACTCGAAGGGAGGTACTCTCTTCCTTGATGAAGTCATCGACATGCCTGGAGACGTCCAGCCGAAGCTGCTGAGGGCAGTGCAGGATCATGAATTCGAGCGCATGGGGGGTAACCGGACACACGTCTTTGACGGGCGCATCGTGTCCGCGACAAACCAGGACATCGAGAGGAGCATCGAGGAGGGGCGATTCCGCGAGGAACTCTACTTCCGTCTGAATCAGTACCCGATCCATGTCCCGCCCTTAAGGGAGCGGAAGGAAGACATCCCGCTCATCGCACGCTACCTCGTCCAGCGGCAGGCGAGGAAGATGGGCCGAGGTGGGCTAGGCATCTCGCGCGGCGCGCTCGACACGCTTGCCGAGCGCGACTGGAAGCGGAACAACGTCCGCGAGCTCTTAAACGCGATAATCGGAGCCATTATCAGGTGCGACGACGACACAATACAGGCGCAGCACATCAACAGTGAGCCTTTCCATTTCCCAGAGCAGCCACCCACCTACGAGATCGCCAGCAGAGATGCTCGCGAGCGATTTCAGCGAGCCTACTTTTCCCACCTCCTGCGCATGACCGGGGGCAGCGTCAAGGCGGCTGCGGACCTGGCAGGAATTCAGGGTCCGGCCTTCCACCGCCATCTCAGAAACCTTGGAATAGACGCCGACGACTTCCGGTAGGGGCCGAGGTTCGTCAGGCGCGCTTGCTATGTGGTGCAATCCGTGCTAAAATGATAAACGACGAGATATGCGTAACTTAGACCATCTCACAGCACGGAGGTCGTCATGCGGTCACATATGTCCCGAGTCGTCGCGATCCTCTCAGTCGTCGCGATTCTTCTCCCGGTCACGTCGCTCATGGCGGAGACGACTCTCTCTGTCGAGAGTCCCGCTGGGAGGGAGAAGCTGTGGGTCTTCTTCGCCGACAAGGGGCTCT
>DAOVNE010000324.1 GCA_030630395.1 Candidatus Eiseniibacteriota bacterium | reverse complement strand
TGGGCGCGTCGATCGGCAACTCGCTCGGAATGGAGAAGGCGATCGGGAGGGAGTTCGCGAAGAAGATGGTCGCCGTTATCGGCGATTCGACGTTCGTGCACTCGGGCATGACGGGTCTGGCCGACGTGTCCTACAACAAGGGTGCCACGACAGTCATCGTCGTCGACAACTCGATCACGGCGATGACGGGACATCAGGAACACGCCGGAACGGGAATGACGCTCATGGGTGAGCCGACCACCAAGCTCGACTACATCAAGCTCGCCGAGAGCATGGGGGTCAAGGACGCCAGACGCGTGGATGCTTTCGACATGGAGGCCGTCAAGACCGCCATCAAGGAAGCGACCGACAACGACGAGGCAACGCTGCTCGTGATGGAAGGCCCCTGTGCCCTGCAGGTCCGAGACCAGTGGGGACCGGCATTCGTGGTCGATTCCGAGGCGTGCACGGCCTGCGGACTCTGCCTGAGACTCGGCTGTCCGGCCATCAACAAAGACGAGAACGGGAAGGCCACGATCAACCCGCTCTTCTGTGTCGGCGAGTTCTGCTCGATGTGTGCGCAGGTGTGCCCGGTAGATTGCATCACAGTTCCCGACAAGTCCTGATCGACGTCACGTGAAGGAGACTCAGATGGCGAACAAGACAACAGACGTTTTCATCTGCGGCGTCGGTGGGCAGGGAATCCTCCTTGCCAGCGAGATCCTGGCAGACATGGCGCTCGCAAAGGGACTCGACGTCAAGAAGAGCGAAGTTCACGGGATGGCACAGCGAGGCGGCTCCGTGGTAAGTCATGTCCGGTACGGCGAGAAGGTCTATTCGCCCGTCATCGCCGAGGGTGAGGCCGACGTCCTCGCGTCGTTCGAGAAGATGGAGGCGCTGCGCTGGATTCAGTTCGTGAAGCCGGGCGGCAAGGTCATCGTCAACTCGCAGGAGATCGTACCGAGCGGCATGGATACATATCCCCCGACCGTCGCGCGCAAGATCGAGGAGCGCATTCCTGGTGCCATGTTCGTGGATGCTCTCACGCTTGCGAAGGAAGCCGGCCACTTGCGGGCTGTCAACATCGTCATGCTCGGCGCGTTTTCGACCTTCCTCTCGTTCACCGAGGATGAGTGGAAGGCCGCCATTGAGGCGCGCGTCCCCAAGAAGACGATAGAGATAAACCTCAAGGCCTTCGAGCTCGGCCGTGCGGCCGTCTCCGGCTAGCTGTTCGTGTGGAGGTGTTCTTGACAGCGAAGTCCGGCAAGACCGGTGGTACTGCCGGTGTGCGGGGACCGTGGGACGAGACCCCTGAAGACATGCGGAAGCGAGCGCTCAGAATTCTGCGCGCTCTCAAGAAGGCGTACCCCGACGCTCACGTTCCACTCAACTACTCCTCTCCCCTTGAACTCATGGTGGCGACCATCCTGTCGGCGCAGTGCACCGACAAGCGGGTCAACGAGGTTACCGCTTCCTTGTTCAAGAAGTACCGTGAGCCATCCGACTGGGCGGCTGCCTCGCAGGATGTCCTGGAGGATGAGGTACGTTCCACGGGGTTCTTCCGAAACAAGGCCAGGGCCATCAGAGAGAGCACTGCAGATCTCATCGAGAAGCACGGCGGCGAGGTTCCGGGCTCAATGGAGGAGCTGACTGCTCTTCGGGGCATAGGAAGGAAATCCGCCAACGTGCTCCTCGCCCACGCGTTTGATGGCCAGGGCATCATCGTTGACACGCACTTCAGACGCATCTCGCGGCGACTCGGCATGACGGCGGAGATGGACCCGGTCAGAATAGAGTTTGAGCTCCAGACGGTCGTCCCGAAGCGCCGCTGGTCCGACTTTTCCCTCTTCGTCAACTGGCACGGCCGTGAGACGTGCTACGCCCGGAAGCCCGACTGCGGTCGTTGTGTCATAGCCAAGGACTGCCCGGCGCGGGAATCGGCGGGAGAGATCACCTGGATTGTGAAGACGTGACAAAGGGGCCGGACATGGTCCGCCCCCCCTCTTGATCCCTGCCGCAGTCGTCAGCTAGTCTATCTCGATGGCCTCCACAGGGCAGCTCTCTGCCGCTTCTCTTGCAGCATCCTCATCACCCTCAGGCACGGCATCTACCTTCGTACTCGACCTGTCTCCATCCATCTCAAATACACTTGGACAGATGCTGGGACAGACCCCACATCCGATGCACGTGTCCCTGTCGACGCTCGCCTTCACGCTAGATCTCCTTCTTCGCCCGCTCGCCTTCGCGCGGGGTTTCCGTGTTTGGTCAGTATCCGTCCTGATTGGCGCAGTCTGTGTCCTCTGATGCCTCTCTGCCGCTACCGATTCACCATCTTCTGTGGCAGGGCACTCCTGGTGGCGGCACAGTAGCTGTGGGTGCGATCGTGCCGGCTCATCGTGGCTCATCGCCGCTATTGTCTGCGCGGCGGCCTTGTAGTACGATTGCCGTATTCAGGCACACTCCATCTGATCATGGAGCCCGCATGGCGGAGATACGAACAGACAGGGACCGTGTGGCACATGCCCTCCAGACGGAGAGGGACGGGAATGATTTCTATGATCGTGTCTCGGCGCATGCTGCTCACAGGCTCACGAGGGCGGCTTTCGCGATGTTGGCCAAGGAAGAGAATCGCCACATTGATACCATCGAATCGCT
>DAOVNE010000314.1 GCA_030630395.1 Candidatus Eiseniibacteriota bacterium | reverse complement strand
TGCTCTCGCGGTCGCCCTCACGGTTGCCGAGCGGTTGCTCGTCAACTACGGCATCTGCAAGATCGATATCAACGCAGGGGACCGTGTTCTTGAGGTCGAGGGCGGGCAGACCCTTCTCTCGGCCCTCATCGAGTCGAAGATCTTCATCCCGTCCGGCTGCGGTGGCCGTGGTTCGTGCGGGTACTGCACCATCGATGTGGTCTCCGGCGGCGGGGCCGTCCTGCCGACTGAGACACCCCTTCTGACGCGATCGCAGGTGCGTTCCGGCGTTCGACTGGCCTGCCAGGTCAAGGTGCGCGAGGATCTCGAGGTCAGAATCCCCGAGGAACTCCTCAACGTTCAGCTCTTCACGGCCACGGTCGATCGCGCGCGCACGCTGACACACGACATGGTCGAGACACGTTTCAAGCTCACGGAGCCCGTGGAGATCGAGCAGCGTCCCGGACAGTACGTGCAGCTGCAGGCGCCCTCGCCTGAGGGACCTGTCTTTCGCGCCTATTCCATCAGTTCGCCTGCGTACGAGACAGACGTCGTCGAGCTGGTCGTTCGCCTCGTGCCCGGGGGGATCGGCTCCACCTACGCGCACAATCTGAACGAAGGGGATCCGATAGTCTTCACGGGTCCGTACGGCGAGTTCAGGTTGAGCGAGGATCCTGAAGCAGAGATTGTCTGCATCGGCGGCGGCTCCGGCATGGCGCCTTTGAAGAACATCCTCTTCAGTGTGTGCGAGCGCTGGCCGAACCGGAAATGCTGGCTCTTCTTCGGTTGCCGCTCGGCGAAGGACGTGTTCTACCTCGACGAGTTCCGGGAGCTTGAGAAGAAGAACCCGAACTTCCACGTCGTCTACGCACTGTCCGATCATGATCCTGAGGACGGGGAGTGGAGCGGCGAGACAGGTTTCATTCACATCTCAGTCGATAAGCACCTTGAAGCGGGCGACCTGAATCGGCAGGCGTTCCTCTGCGGTCCACCGCCGATGATCGAGGCCGTGATGAAGATCCTCGATGAGAAGGGATTCGAAGAGGACGACATCTTCTACGACAAGTTCTAGAAGGAGAGAGGCCATGTCTATCATCACAGTGGCCGACGTGCTGAAGACGGCCAGGGACTTCGAAGCGAAACTCGTCGACTACTACAGGAAAATCGCGGAACAGACGACGTCGGACGGCGTCAAGCTCCTCGCGGATTACATGGGAAGGCACCGTCGCCACCTGTCGGAGGCTCTCGATCGGCTCGATGACGCCGAACGGGAGGAGATAAGCTCGTTTCCGATCAGGTACGAGCCTCTCGCTCCAGACCGCGTGTGTTTCGAGGGGCGCGAGGTTCCCCCGGACGCCACGGCAGAGGAAGTGCTGGACATCGCGATCGAGATCGATGCGTGTCTCATCGATCTTTACCGACAGATTCTGACGCAGGACGTCGACCAGGAGGTCAAGGACCTCTTCGAGAGCCTGGTCCGGGCTGAGGAACGTGACACCATAGAGCTCAAGAAGATCAAGGCGATGGACTACTTCTAGGCGCATGCGGGGCTTACCAAAATCAGATTGACTGGCACGGCGTATGGGCATAAACTACGGCTCTGAGGCACACTCAGAGGCATGCTGCCGAACCGGATGAGGAACAGACGAGCTGACCCGATGGGGAGTTCAAGCGGGCAGGTTTGTCTGATTGTAAGGGGGGGAGCTTATGGCCTTTGGAAAGGTGGGGGCAAGCACTCTGCTTGTTCTGTTGATTCTTGCGGTCTCGACTGTTGTATGGGCCGAGTCATCATGTGTCACGTGCCATCGTGACGTCAGTCCAGGACAGGTGGCTGACTGGGAGTCCAGCAAGCACGCGAAGGTACACGTGAGCTGCGAGGTCTGCCACGGTGATGCCCACACAACGGCCGACGATGCTGCCTCGGTCGCGTTCCCGGATGAGAGTACTTGCGCCGGGTGCCACGAGGAGCAGTTCGACCAGTTCGTGCAGGGCAAGCACAACATGGGCTGGACCACGTTGAACGCTCTTCCGATTACCCATATAGAGCCCGACGGGCTCATCGAGGGGGGGAAGGGTTGCGGCGGCTGCCACAACATGGGCATCAAGTCCGCCGAGCAGAAGCAGGCCCAGCTCGAAATGGGGTTCCGCTACCAGACGAACTCGTGCGACGAGTGCCATACGCGCCACGCGTTCTCGAAGAAGGAAGCACAGAACCCGCATGCATGCCAGCAGTGCCACATGGGCTACGACCATCCCCAGTGGGAGATGTGGGAGAGCTCAAAGCACGGCACGCGGTGGCACGCGCAGAGCGCCGGCGATCTGCCGGAGGGCGCTGTTGCGCCGACCTGCCAGACCTGCCACATGGTCGACGGCGATCACAACAACCACACGGCATGGGGTTTCCTTGGCGTGAGGCTGCCGTTGCCCGAGGACGAGCAGTGGGCGGCCGACAGGGTCGTGATCCTGAAGGCTCTCGGTGTTCTGCATCCTGAGACCGGCGAGGCTACCGATCTCCTTGCTGTTGTTCAGGCCGCCGATCTCGCGCGGCTTACCGAGGAGGCATGGCAGAGCGAGCGTGACAAGATGATCACGACGTGCAGCCAGTGTCACTCCCCGACGTATGCTACCCAGCAGTTGAGCTTGGGTGATGACATGCTGAAGGACGCCGACCGGCTCATGGCGCAGGCTATCGAGATCGTGGGCGATCTGTACCGCGACGGCATTATCGTGAAGCCTGAGGCCTA
>DAOVNE010000199.1 GCA_030630395.1 Candidatus Eiseniibacteriota bacterium | reverse complement strand
TGAGAGTTGTCATCATAGGAGCAGGAGTCGCTGGACAGAGACTGGCATCCAGGCTGTGCGACGAGAAGCACGATGTCGTCGTGGTCGACCACCGCGCGAAGCCTCTGGAGGAGATCGCCTCCGAACTGGACGTTCAGACCATCCTCGGGAGCGGCATCAGCCCAGGGACCCTGGAAGAAGCGGGTGTCGCCAGAGCCGAGCTTGTCGCGACAGTGACAGACCGGGATGAGGTCAACATACTGGCCGCCGTGTTTGCACATGCGGCCGGGGCACGGTACACGGCGGCTCGTGTATCGAATGACGAGTTGACCGCCAAGCGACACGTTGAGCAGCTCTCCGCTCTCGGGATCGACTTGATCGTCAACGAACACGACGAGTCCGCCCGCGCGGTCCTGTCCGTCCTCAATCTGCGCGGCGCCAAAGAGATCATCCGTATGGTGGAGGGACGCATCCAGGCCGTGGGAACGGATCTGCCTTCCGGTAGCCCCCTGCTCGCAGGACCGCTCAAGGACTTTCCCCACCCGGACGTTCTCCGCAATGTGCGCCTCATCGCGGTAATGCGCGAGGAGAAGTTGCTGATGCCGCATGGGGACATGACGTTCGAAGCCAAAGACACCATCTACTGCGTCGGGCAGCCGAATCATGTGAGGATATTTCTCAACGTCGTCCGGCCGAGTCAGATAGTGGTTCACAAGGTCGTGATCGCCGGCGGGGGTAACGTGGGACGGCGGCTTGCCCGTCACCTGGAACGGACGGACAAGCAGGTCATCGTGATCGAGGAGAACAACGAGCGCGCCCATGAGTGTTCCGCATCGCTTGAGAAGAGCATGGTGGTTTCCGGCAATGCGCTGGACCGTGCGGTTCTGGATGAGATCGGCATCACGCGCGACACCGCCATCGTGGCCGCAACCGGCAACGACGAGAACAACATGATCGCCTGCCTCCTTGCCAAGAAGCTGGGAGCCTGCTTCGGCGTCGCGCTCATCTCCAAGCCGGAGTATGTCTCGATCATCAACGAGGCCAAGCTGCTCGACCGGGCTGTCAGCCCCTATCTCGCGACCATGAATGCCATTCTCCGTTTCGTCAGAGGCACGAGCATTCAGGCGACAACCCTGCTGCAGAACGTGCCGGGGGAATTGCTGGAAGTCAATGTGTCCGAGGGCAGCAAGTTAGTGGGTAAGATGCTGAAGGACATGCGCCTCCCGCGGCGGGCGGTTGTCGCCGCCGTTATACGCGGAGAGGTCGCCGCTATCGGAACGGGCGACACCGCGCTCGAGGAGGGCGATCGGTTGATCGTATTCGCACCAATGGGCGCCGCCTCTAAGCTCGAATCGGTGTTCCGCAGATGAGACCCCGCCCCGTTCTGCATCTCATCTCCTACACGCTTGCGTTCATCGCCCTTGGCGAGGGCATATGCTGGCTGATCTCCCGGCTTTCCGGGGATCCCGCACAGACTCAGTGGGCGCTCGCACTGAGCGCCGGGATGGTCCTGGGAATCGCCTTCCTGATGTGGTCGTTGACACGCGGTCGAATCACTCTGTCCAGACGCGACGGATTTGCCATTGTCACGTTCGGATGGGTGGCGGCAACCGTCGCCGGGGCCTTTCCGTATCTCCTCTCGGGTGTCATCTCGCATCCCGTGTCGGCCCTCTTCGAGACGATGTCCGGGTTCACCACGACCGGGGCCTCGGTACTGACCGATCTTGAGTTCGTTCCGCGCGGAATCCTCTTCTGGCGCAGCATGACACAGTGGCTGGGCGGCATGGGTGTGCTGGTCCTCTGTGTCGCCATTCTGCCTTTCCTCGGAGTGGGCGGCATGCGCATCTATCACGCCGAGATTCCGGGCCCCTCCAAGGACCGTCTGACGCCGCGCATCGCATCCACCGCCAAGCTCCTCTGGGGGCTCTACGTTATGCTCAGTCTGGCCCAGACAGTCCTGCTCATGACCGGTGGCATGGACTGGTTCGACGCCTCCTGCCACACGTTTACCACGATGTCGACGGGCGGCTTCTCCACTCGAACAGCGAGCATCGCCGCCTTCAACAGCGCATACATCGAGACAGTGATAATCGTCTTCATGTTCCTGGCGGGCGCTAACTTCGCGCTTCACTATCGTGCCTTGCGTGGAAAACCCCAGGTCTTCGCGCGTGATCCGGAATTCAGGTTCTATGCTGTGCTGTGGCTCGGCAGCTGCCTGGTCCTCAGTGCCAACGTCTGGGGAGAAGTCTATCCCGGGATCGGTCAGGCCCTGCGTGCAGGGTTCTTCCAGGGCACATCGATCATGACGACCACCGGCTATGTCACGCAGGACTTCAACGTGTGGCCGAACGCGTCGCGGTTGCTCCTGGTTCTCTTGATGTTTGTCGGAGGGTGCGGAGGCTCAACGGGTGGCGGCATCAAGGTCGTGCGCTTTCTCGTGGTCCTCAAGAAGATCGCGCGAGAGCTGGGACGTACCATGCACCCGCGCACGATCATGAGGATCAAGCTCGGACGCCAATCCCTGGAGGAGAGCACGGTCTCAAACATCACCGGGTTCTTCGTCATCTACGTGGCGATCTTCGCCCTCGCGTCTCTAGTGATGGCGCTCTTCACGCCCGACCTGGTCACGGCGGCATCGTCGGTCGCGGCCACGCTCGGCAACATCGGTCCGGGGCTCGGAGCGGTCGGCGCTGTTGAGACATACGCGTCCATCCCTGCCACGGGTCAGGTGATCCTCACCATATGCATGCTGCTCGGTAGGCTGGAGTTGTATACGGTGCTGGTCCTGCTGCATCGCGGTTTCTGGAAGAGGTAGGACCTACCAGATCAAGCCGTCACGTCGACGTCGGCATAGCCTTCTTCGCCGGCATAGCCTTCTTCGAGCGCTGCCTTCGCCTCCAGGTGTCTTCGGATATACTGCCCGCAGTTGCTTCCGAACCTGTTCTCCTCAGGCTCCCCGATGCTCAAGAGCACGTCGTACCCGGCGGCGCGAAGCTCCTCGACTATGGCGCTCCCCTCCTCCTGTCCCGGGACGATGCGAGACACGATGTCGTTTCTCACAGCCTCGTGTGTCGGATTGATGGGAGTGATCTTGATGATGAACGTCTCCGGGTCGAAATGCGCAAGGAGCACACTGGATTCGATCGGCGCGCCCTCCGCCAGGGCGAAGTTGAGCGTGACCTTCCTGTCCCCTGGGGAGTGGAAGCGCTCGCCGTATTGTGCGATCCTCTCGAACGTCCACTTGCTGCCTGGAATCAGCTTGTCGCGAAGCTTGGGATCCGTCGTGTGGATCGAGAACTGAAGCTGGAATCTCCCACCGGTGTAGAGCGCGTCCTTGACTTCCTTCAGCCTCTCGAAAAACGCGTCACGTCCGGAGGGCGCTATGGTCGACACGGCTGGAATGAGTCCCGGGGCGTCGTACCGACGCGGAAGCTCCTCGAGGACATCCAGGACCGCGGGGTTGAGCGAGGGCTCCCCCACCCTGGCGAACTGCACCTTGAACTTCTTGACGGGAACGCAGCGGTCCGGGAATCGTCTCTCTATCAGAAAGTCGAGCTGCTCAAAGATCTCTGACTTCGACAGCTTGCCTTCGTAATGACCCCCCGCATCACAGAATGCACACCTGATGGGACAGCCAAAGAGGCTTGAGAGCATGAGTACCCACTTGTCAGCGAGCGGTAGCGGCGGCTGCACGGACTCGGCGAACTCAATCAGTCTCCCAGTCCCGATCTCGGCAACATATGCCGTCGCCAGACCCTCTCTTCCCGCAGAGGTGAGAATCTTCATCGAGTCTTCCTTCCCAACCGTGCTGCCACTCTCATGGCGGCAAGAACACCTTGGCCGGCCGCGATGGCCGTCTGACGATAGATCCCGTTTCTCACGTCACCGGCGAAGATGAGGCCGTCCCGGTCGCGAGTCTCAGACTTGGGGGCCTCCGGTTCAGGGGTCTCCAGCTCTGGAGCACCCGGTTCAGGAGTCCCCCCACGCAGGCGACCCGAGCTGAATCCGTCGTTGGGCTCCCTCCCGCTAGCGATCAGAAGATGGTGGGCGCGCATCGGCGGCTCACGGTCGCGCGTGAGCCGGCCGCCGTCGTGCGGCATGCGATCGCCACCACACGTGAGGA
>DAOVNE010000131.1 GCA_030630395.1 Candidatus Eiseniibacteriota bacterium | reverse complement strand
CGCGCCGGGCCTGAGAATCGGATACGCCACCGGCCCCGCGGACCTGATGCGCCAGTTTCTTCTCTTCAAGCAGTCGTCGAATCTGCACACGAGCATGTTCATACAGGCCACCCTCCAGAAGTACATGTCGACACGCGGGCACGAGGGGTTCCGGGAGCACATCAGGACGAACTGCGAGTTCTACAGGAAGAACAGAGATGCGATGATTCAAGCGGCGGAGAAATACCTACCGCCGGAGGTCAGCTACAATATCCCCACCGAGGGGATGTTCGTCTGGTTTGTTCTTCCGGACGGCTGTGATGCGAAACGTATGGTTGATGAACAGTGTGAGAAGCTCAAGGTACTGCTCGTACCTGGGAGCGCGTTCTCGACGCAGGGTGGACTCACGAACTGCATGAGGGCGAGTTTCAGCATGGTCTCTCCTGAGGCCATTACGGAGGGGATGAGACGATTCGGTGAGATGGTGAAGACAGAAATGACGAGATCCTAGGCAGCAGTACCATGAGGTCGCGGTCAGCGGCGCTGACCGGGCTCACGAATTCCAGGAGGAATCGATGGGGAAGAGAACAATAGTCACGATGCCGGGAGATGGAATCGGAGCGACCGTACTGCCGGAGGCGTTGAGAGTACTCGAGGCCGTCGGCTTTGAGGCCGACTACGTGCACGCGGACATCGGCTGGGAGTTCTGGATCAAGGAAGGCAACGCCCTTCCCGAGCGCACCCTCAAGCTCCTCGAGGAGCACAAGCTCGGCCTCTTCGGCGCCATCACGTCGAAGCCGAAGGACAAGGCGGCAGCCGAGCTGTCGCCCGAGCTTCAGGACAAGGGTTACGTTTACTACAGTCCGATCGTCGGCATGCGGCAGCACTTCGATCTTCACACCTGCCTCAGGCCGTGCAAGTCCTTCGCCGGCAACCCGCTGAACTTCATCAGGCGGAAGGGTGATGGATTTGACGAGCCGATGGTCGACGTGGCGATATTCCGTCAGAACACCGAAGGTCTCTACGCTGGTGTAGAGTGGACCGATCCTCCGGCCGTTGTGCGCGACGCCATGAACACGCACGTGAAGATGGCGAAGTTCAAGGACGTGCCGGGTGAGGACCTCGCGATCTCGACGCGCATCTTCACGAGGAAGGCCTGCCGCAGCATCTGCAAGGCGGCGTTCGAGTACGCGAAGAAGTTCGGCTACAAGTCCGTGACTGTCTGTGAGAAGCCGAATGTCATCAGGGAGACGTCGGGCATGATGATGTTCGAGGCCCGGAAGGTCCAGAAGGACTACCCGGGAATCGAACTCTGGAACACGAACATCGATGCTCAGATGATGTGGCTCACCAAGAACCCCGAGGACTACGGCGCCATCGTCTCCGGCAACATGTTCGGTGATATCGTGTCGGACGGTTTCGCAGGCCTCGTCGGTGGTCTGGGATTCGCGTGCAGCGCCAATATCGGTGACGAGGTCGCCGTATTCGAGCCGACGCACGGATCCGCACCGAAGTACCAGGATCTTGATCCTTCGATCGTCAACCCGATGGCAATGATCCTCTCCGCCTGCATGATGCTCGACCATATCGGTGAGGCAGAGAAGGCAACGAAGATCAGGGACGCGATCGCAACCGTGATCGCTGAGGGCAAGGTCCGGACGTACGACATGATGAAGCTCACTGGTGGCGCCGATGCAATCAAGAAGGGTGCTGCCACGACGACCGCGATGACGGACGCTATCATCGCCAGTCTGTAACCAAAGGAATGTGGGCGGCCCGGGGATTACTCCGGGTCGCCTGCAGATCCGAGGAGTTTCCATGGGACAGACATTCGCGCAGAAGGTCCTTGCCGGCGCAGCGGGGCTTCCGAGCGTGGTGCCGGGCCAGATCGTACCGATACGCCCCGCGCATCTGCTCACGCACGACAACACCGCGGCGATCATAGGCAAGATCAAGGACGATCTCGAGAAGTACGGCGTTGTCCGGGATGATCTCTCGGTCATCGTGCTCGATCATGTCACACCTGCGGCGAACGAGAAGACGGCCGCAGGCCACAAGTCGGTGCGCGAGTTCGTGAAGAAGTACGGGATCAAGAACTTCTATGATGTAGGCGTCGGGATCTGCCACCAGGTTGTCGTTGAGAAGGGACACGCGGTCCCGGGGATGATCCTCGTCGGCAGTGATTCGCACACATGCTCGTACGGCGCTGTGAATGCGTTCTCGACCGGTGTCGATCGAACGGAGGCCGCGGCTCTGATGCTTGTGGGGGAGACCTGGCTCAAGGTTCCGCCTACGATCAAAATCACGCTCAAGGGGGCTCTCAAATCCCCCGTATCGGCGAAGGATCTCATCCTCACCATCATCGGAGATATCGGCGCCGGTGGAGCGACCTACCAGGCCGTTGAATTCCACGGTGACGTCGCGTCGCTCGATATCGAGCAGCGTTTCACGGTCGCCAACATGGGTATCGAGATGGGCGCCAAGATCGCAGTCTTCCCGTTCGATTCGGTGACCGAGGCCTATCTGACATCGATCGGTGTTGCGCGGTCGGACTATGAACCGGTGTGGGCCGATTCGGACGCCGAGTACATACGAGAGCTTGACTACGACCTCGGCGCCATCGAGCCAGTCATCGCGATGCCGCACAAGGTAGACAACGTGAAGCCGATATCGGAGGTCGAGGGTCGCCCGATCGATCAGGCCTTCATCGGGACCTGCACGAATGGTCGCGTATCCGATTTCCATGCCGCCGCGGCGTTCCTCGAAGGGAAGACGGTCGATTCAGGAGTGAGGCTCCTGCTTCTACCCGCGTCGCGGGCCGTGCTGGAGGCGACTCTGGCGGACGGGACGATTGAGAAGCTCGTCAGAGCGGGTGGCGTGCTTCTGCCGACCGGATGCGGGCCCTGCCTTGGCGCGCACCAGGGAGTGCTGGCGCCAGGGGAGTTCTGCCTTTCGACGGCGAACAGGAATTTCAAGGGCCGCATGGGCTGCAAGGACGCAGAGACTGCCCTCGCGAGTCCCGAGACAGTGGCGGCTTCAGCCGTCGCGGGCAAAGTGACTGATCCGAGGAAGGTTGCGTAGGGAGGTGACCCTTGAGAGTCTGGAAGTACGGCGATGACATCAATACCGACATGCTCTTCCCCGGGAAGTACACCTACACGTGCTCGACGGCGGAGGAGGTGAAGCCCCATCTGCTCGAGGATCTGGATGCAGATTTCGCTGGGGGAGTGAAGCAGGGTGACATGGTGATGGCCGGCAAGAACTTCGGCTGTGGAAGCTCGAGAGAGCAGCCGGTCCTTGGTTTCAAGGCCGTCGGAATCGCAGCCGTGGTCGCGGAGAGTTTCGCGAGGATCTTCTATCGCGCCTCGATCAACCAGGGCCTCGTTCTTGTCGAGTGCCCCGAGGCGGTTGCGGCATTCAAGGACGGTGACGAAGCAGTTCTTGATGTCGAAGGCGGGAAGATAACGGTCGGAGGACAGGTGTTCGAGTTCCCGCCACTCCCTCCTGAGATTCTGGCCATTCGCGATGCCGGCGGACTGTTGAACTATGCCAGAGCGAAGCTCGAGACGGAACGAGGATAGGCACAGGGACGCTGAAGATGCGGCGACCCTGGATGCATAGGCGTGAGAAGCGACCGATGGAATGCGCTTCGGGTATTCGATCCCGCGGGCACTCCGTCCCAACAGGATAGAAGGAGATGTCGTCATGGCTAGAATGACTGTGCTTGACCCGGAGACCTCAAAGGGCTGGGCCGGCAGGCTTCTCAAGAAGGTCGGCGAGGCCTCCGGTAAGATACCGAATATGTTCAGAGCTATGGGTAGCTCGCCGTGGGCTCTCGATGGCTACCTCACGCTGAACGGGAACATCGCTCAGGGCAAGATCGGTGGCCAGCTGGTCAAGACGGTGACTCTGGCAACATCTGAGTACAACCAGTGCGACTACTGCGTTGCAGCGCATACCTCGATGGCAGAGGACGCTGGACTCCTGACCGTTGAGCAGTCTCTTAACGCCAGGAAATTCAAGGGCCTCGACGACAAAGCCACCGCGGCACTTGCTTTCACGAAGGCGGTCCTGGAGACCAACGGGAAGGTCAGTGACACCGAACTCAAGGCCGTTCGGGATGCAGGCTTCGGTGACGAAGAGATCGTCGAGATCCTCACGGTCATGGCCATGTCCACGATGGCCAACTACCTGAGCAACGTCAGTCAGGTCGATGTTGATTTCCCGGATGTCCCAACGGTTGGCTAGCTGATTCCATAGAGACTGCTGTCACCGGATATCCGGGCTGTGGAAGAAGCCAAGAAACGACCCGCGCACGCGGGCCAGACCAAGAACAGGAGCAAGACGGCGATGGCCGAGACCCAGGAGTCACGGATGGCACTGTCGGAAGACCTGAGGAAGCTCTTTCCGGAGCTTGAGCTCATCAAGGATCGCACACTTCGCGAACAGACGGTCGACGTCTGGACGGAGGCGGCGGTGCAGGGCGGCTGGACGGCGAAGGATCTCACGGAGATCCCGTTCACGCTTCTCATCGAGACAGACATCAGTCTGATTGACCATACGCGGGCGGTGACCAGGACGGCCATCGCGATCGCGACGGTCATGACGGCGGAATACGGTGACGTGCTTCCCATCAATCGGGATCATCTCATCGCGGGTGGGCTTCTTCATGATGTGGGGAAGGGCCTCGAGTACGAGAAGAAGGGTAAGAAATACGTGAAGTGTGAGAAGGGCCTGGACTTGAGACATCCCTTCTCGGGGACGGCCCTGGCCTTCCAGCGTGGGATTCCGAGCGACATCTGTCACATGATCGCCGTGCACGCGGGTGAGGGGAACGGCCACCGTCATACGACGGAGGCGTTCATCATCAACCACTCGGACTTCGTCAATTTCGAGCCCCTGAAGTACAAGGCGCTGAACGGATAGGCGGACCTGTGTCGGTCCGCGCGTACTAGATCGCGAGTCAGCATTGAGGGGGAGTCCACGTGTGGGCTCCCTCTCGGCACGTCCGGGAGGTCCACCCACCAGGCAGACCTGCCTGTCCGGGAAGCCTGCCCGGCGGACGCGCTTGCTATGTAGTGCAATCCGTGCTAAAATGATAAACGACGAGATGTGCGTAACTTAGACCATTTCACAGCACGG
>DAOVNE010000083.1 GCA_030630395.1 Candidatus Eiseniibacteriota bacterium | reverse complement strand
GTCTTGGCGGTGGGGGTGACTGTTTCCGGGAGGCCGGCACTGACATCTACGTGCTCATGGATTTCGCGCCGGGTGGAACCATGGAGATGCCCGGGAGTATCGATCACCGCGTGCCGATCATGTGGGACACTGCTATTCGGTTGGGATACGGGGAGAGGGGAGAGTTCGGCGCGGTTGCCTTTGATTCCGGGTCCGGGGGAGATCGGGCAGGTCTTCTAAGGGCAGCGGTCATCGAGCCCAAGCTTCAGTCGATGGAATGCTCCATCGCTCTGCCCAAGGGCTTCGTTGAGGCAGCGGCGAACGCCGCGGGTGTCGATGTGGCATCGCTCGGCACGATCATCGGCGAGATTGCAGCGCGTGAGCTGACGCCGGTGCGCTACCACGTGGTCTCAGTCGTGGACGGAGTCGTCATGGACGAGCTCTCGGCGACGAACGAGCCGAGACGCGGGGATCATAATGTCGCGTTCGCGCAGCACGGCAACCAGGGACTTACATACACCACCGTCTTCTGGGGCGAGAAGGGCGAGAACGCATCGTACGCCGGCGATCCGGCGAACCCGGATGACGGTTTCGATGAGATCCTCGACGCGCACGACTACTACAACATCCCCGGCAACTTCCACATGGCCGGAACGCTCGTGACCGGAGCAGCGTGGCACGATCCCGCCTTTAATGATTCGCTCGTGAACGGCATCGGCGAGGGCTGGGCTCAGATGCTGACCTCCGCGTACGCGCAGCACATCATGCCGTTCGTCTACGACGACATGAACAGCTGGTCGGTCAACACACACCGCCAGCTCACGAACCACTACTACGGCCAGTGGCCGACGGTCGCCTGGGTGCCGGAGCGCGTCTGGCTTGAGAACCCGGACAACGACGGCAACGGCATCGCTGCAGCAGCATGCGTTATCGACAACACGCTGAAGGACGACTTCTACGACAACGGCGTCGCAGCGGTGATACTTGATGACTACGTGCACTGCGGCTACATGAACGGCTACCTGGACGACCATCACGTCTATGTTCTCGATAATGGCCTCAAGGTCCTGCCAATGGACAACGACTTCAACGGCCAGATGGGGTACGACGCGGGCGCCGCGATGACGACGATCTGGGGCGGGACGTCTGACGAGATCATCATCTACGGGAACGACTGGGAGGTGGCGGCGGAGGTCGCGGGGTTCGATGTCACACATCCCGACGCTCTCAACAACTACATCTACGTTCTCCAGCAGTGCAGCCTCTACAGCGATCAGATCAGCGTGTGGAAGCTCAACGATGTCGTTTCTTCATTCCCGTCGTACGCGATCACACTGCAGAACGGGACGTACGGACTTCTGGGCGAGTGGTACGGCTACGGTGGAAGCAACAACTCCTGGTACTGCAACTGGGCGAGCTACACCGGTGAGGAGAACCAGGACGGGCACGACCCGCAGTGGGGATACCAGGGTGTATGGCAGTTCGCCCACGACAAGGTCGTGGCAGGCCCGAGCAACGACCTCTCGGAGTCCGCGTGGTATGTGATGATGTCGATGCTCCACGAGACGGGCTGGCACGATGTCGGCGGGATCGCCGGATGGGAGCACCGCTACTCGAACCACATCAAGAACGCAAATGTTTACTCCGAAGCTGCCCTCTGGGCTGATGAGGTCGGAGTCTACGGCACGAACCCGACCGGCTGCTCGCTCTGGGACATCGACGAGGACGGTCGTGACGAGGCGGTCATCTACAACGACCGCGTGATGGCGGTCTTCGAGGTAATCGGCGGGAAGGCCAACTGGATCTTCGCGAAAGGTTCGGGGTACGGCTACTCGGTCGTCGGCAACTGCAACGTGTACTGGGCAGAGACCTCCGGTGACTGGAACGAGACGAATCACACGGCGGCGCTCTCCGACGTGAGCGTCGGCGGCGTGGACCGGGAGCACGATGACTACGTGTTCGAGGTCGTCTCCGCCTCGGGGAACGACGTCGAACTCAGGATCACGCACAATGCCGGTGTTGTTGAGAAACGCGTGAAGCTCTCGCTCGGCGATGTGCACCTGGACGTGATCTATGATGCGGGTGGCGAGACCGTCTACATCAAGAACGGCTGGACGCCGGACCTCGTCGATCTGATCTGGGACACGGAACTCACACGTGTGTGGGATCCGGAGGAGAGCTACTGCGGGCAGAGGAATACGTCGAGCGGCGCAACGGCCGCCGTCATCCTTGGCGCCGGTGGCGCTTTGCACAACGTAGCGCAGACCGCTACGCTCCTCGAGGTCGACGAGATAGTCGGCACCGGGCAGTTCGAGTTCTACATCTATGCGGGCTACGCGACCGAGCCGTACTACGATGAGATTGCGGAATTCGAGGTCCTGGCCGCCGGTCTGACCGACGAGCTTGCTCCTCAGGCCGTGGTGGCCACCTACTATCCGAGCGCCGACCGTCTCGACATAGTCTTCAATGAGATCGTGCAGTACGACAACATCGTCAAGACCGGCATCGCCATCGACGAGGACGATGACGGCGTGGCGGAAGTGACACTTACTAGTGGTGCGACCGTTCTCAATTCCGGAGACGCAAGCGTTATCCAGCTGCAGGTTGTGTCCGCGACGGCTGAGGCGATCGAGCTCCTGACACCGGGAACGCTCGAACTCCTGCTGGCGGCAGACTCGTTCTTTGACCTCGCGGACAACGGCAATGCTCAAGTGACGAACGTGGACGACATCAGGGTCATCTACGGCGCGGACACCAGAATCACGATCGACGGCTACTTCGATCCAGCCGAGTGGGCGGCGTACACGCTTGTGGTGGACGACCCGGACGATGACTCCGGATGGCATCCGCCGGAAGAGCCCGAGATGAACGAGCTCTACGGCCTCTACGTGGATTGGGACGAGGACTTCCTCTACCTGGGCGTCAACGGTCAGGTTCAGGGGAACAGCTGGATCCTCTATCTCGATACTGATCCGGGAGGCCCCGATGGCGAGACGGATCTCACGGCGATCGATGCGTGGGAGCGTGGAACGACCTTTACGGCGAGCGGATTCAAAGCTGATTTCCAGTACGGTTGTTATCAGCACCAGGGCGCGTGGGACTCAGGCAGCTTCTTCTCTATAGACAGCCCGACGATCACGACTGCGCTGACCGACTCGATCATCGCGGCCCTGGACTCGTTCCACAACCACGGGATGAGCGGCGGCAGCGAGATGGCGATTCCCTGGAACGTGCTCTACGGACTTGGTCCCGGAACCGTGCCGGTGAATGCTGAGTTCTCGCTCGTCGCTTCCATATGCTGGGATCCGGAGCCGGACGGGGAGTTGGGCGGAGACAGTGCGCCGTCCAATGCATCGGCGACGCTCCCTGTGCTGGACACGGTCTATACGATCACGATAGATCACGACGGAGACGGTGTCCCGGATGAGGGCGCTACCGGTGTTGCGGAGGACGATATTCTCGCGACTGGAAGCCGTCTCCTTCAGAACCGTCCCAATCCGTTCAACCCACTGACGACGATCGCATTCATCGTTGATGCGGCCGACGACGGAGTCGAAGGACGGCTTGACATCTACGACATCGCCGGCAGGAAGGTTGCGACACTGCTCGACGGTGCGCTCGAGTCCGGGGAGCATGCGGTTGTGTGGCGTGGTCTGGATGAGAGCGGCAGAAGACTGGCGTCCGGCGTCTACTTCGCGCGTTTTACTGCCGGGGAAACCAGCAACGTGACCAAGATGATCATGCTGAAGTGATTGTTTCCGCTCGTCTTCTGCCCGTCCGGCGCACCCGGGCGCACGTGGCAGTCGAGCGAATGAAGCTCCACGAACGGTTCGATTCAGAGGCCCTCGAGGCGCGTCCTCGGGGGCCTCTGGCCGGGTGTGCGGTCATGTTTCGGTTGACCGGCCCCTCGCGCGTGCATAGACTGCTTGTAATAGGGCTGCCTGTAATAGGCTACTTGCGGTGGAATGTCGCTGATCGTCTTCGCATACGTACTTGGAGGTTCTCTTGGCGGAAGAGGCAAACGGACAGAAAATCGACTTCGACGAGCACTTCTTTCGCCTTGTGGCCACCTTCGAGGCGGCGGCGATGCAGCAGCTCGGGAAGATAGCGCACCCCCTGACCGGGGAAGTGGATGTGAGTCTTGAGGGCGCCCGCGACAGCATCGATATGCTCGGCATGCTCAAGCGGAAGTGCGCCGGCAACATGAGCGATAGCGAGGCGCGTCTTCTGGAGCATGTTCTCCATCAGCTGCAGATGAACTATGTCGATGTGTCTGCGGAGCAAGGCAGTGAGAGCGCGGACGGTGGGGACTCGAGTGGAGCGGATGACGCCGCGGCCGACGGCGACGATGGTGATGACGAATCCGGAGACAACTGATGTTCCGTCGATCGCGAACCAGATCCCACATCATGAGACGAGTGGGTAGAGTGGCAGCGTGCGGCCTCGCGCCGATCGCGCTCTCTATCCTCGTACTCTCGTCCGCGTCCGCCGTGGCGATCGAGACCTCAGGGTGTTCAGTGGATGGAGGTCGAGGACTGATCGATGTGAGATCGGCGAGCCTCCAGACCCGCGGCGTTCTGGGGATCGCTTTCTCGGGACGGTACTACGAATCGCGCGATCTCGCCGGAGCCGTGGGCGCTGACGAGGGGCAGTACGCAACGCTTCACATCGCAGCAAGCTACGGTCTGACGAACTGGCTTGAACTCTCGCTCGACACACCCGTGCGAGCGGCGAGATGGACGGGCGTCGACGGGAACATCGATGCGACCGGTCTCTCCAACCCGATCGTGGGAGTGAAGCTGGGTCTCCTGACCGGACGCTCTCCCCTCAAACTCGCCCTCGAGGGGCGAATCGGCATTCCACTTACTCGCGAGATGACCGTGGCTGATACGGCGGGGTCGGGGATTCTCCTGACCGGGGGAGAGGGCATGGATGCCGAGGCGCTTCTTCTGGCATCCGTGGACTTCGGACCGCGCTTCCCGCTGCGACTGCACGCAAATGTGGGATGGGCGTTCAACAGAAGTGAGGATCGCGGGCACCGTTTCTACCCTGACTACTACGCCGCGGTGTCTGATGGAAGCGACCGAATGAAGAACGACGCTCTCATTCTGAGGGGTGCGATCGAGTTCACCGGACGGAGCGTCGATCTCTTCACGGAGTTCCGCGGTGACATCTCGCAGAACCGTGACGGCGTCGCAATGAAAGAGAACCCGCTCATGGTGGTGCCGGGCGTTCGTGTCAGGTTCGATGGTTGGGCTCTCACGGCGGCACTGGCGGTCGGGATCTCGGGCGATGATCTTTCGACACCCGACTTCGATCCGCACGACGCCTACCCCGACTGGGAAGCCATCATCAGCATCTCGCACTCGCGGCCTGTCGCATCGGCCGACACCGACGGCGACGGGATTCCGGACTACCGCGACGCGTGCGTTGAGCTGCCGGAGGATCTCGATGGTTTCGAGGATGAGGACGGTTGCCCCGATCCGGACAACGATGGGGACGGCATCCCCGACGCGCTTGACCTGGCGCCGAACAAACCTGAGGACTTCGATGGCTTCGAAGATGATGACGGCATCCCCGACCTCGATAATGACGGCGACGGCATCATAGACGATCGCGACATGTGTCCGGACGAGCGAGAGGATTTCGACGGCTTCGAGGACGAGGACGGCTGTCCCGACCTCTAGCGGTGGAACAGCACTGGCGCCGGTCAGTTCCCGGTGCGCCGGCGCCCACCATTCTCATCTGGTCCCACAGGGGAGAACTCATTTGCCGACGAAAGCACCTCGCAATCCGTTTCCCACCGTGGACATCATCATCGAGTATGCCCAAGGCATTGTGTTGATCGAGCGCAAGAATCCTCCGCACGGCTGGGCACTGCCGGGCGGTTTCGTTGACTATGGCGAGTCTGTCGAGAGCGCCGCAAGACGTGAGGCTCTGGAGGAGACCGGGCTTACCCTCACGGAACTCCGCCAGTTCCATGTCTACTCGGACCCGCGTCGTGATCCTCGGATGCACACTGTGACGACGGTATTCGTGGCGAAGGGAGAGGGCCTGCTCAAGGGGGCTGATGACGCGCTGCGCGCCGTTGTCTGCGAAGCGGAGATGCTACCTTCCGAGATGGCGTTCGATCACAGGGACATCGTGAGAGACTACGTCGAGTGGCGACGGGGAGTTCGCCCGCCGTGGGATCAGGATTCCTCCGACTGATCGTCGGCCCCGCCCGCGTCAGTAGCGCCGCTCTCTCTCGGATCCGCGGTCTTCGATTCGTTCCACACCTTGTCCATCGCCTCGAGACCAACATCCCTGAGGTCCTGTCCTTCGAACGCCTTTTCGATTGCAGCGAAGCGTCGCCGGAACTTGAGATTGGTTCTGCGGAGCGCCGCCTCAGGATCGATCTCCTGGAAGCGCGCAACATTGACGATGGCGAAGAGAACGTCGCCGAGCTCGCTCTCCTGAAGATCGACACTGCCATCTTCGATCTCCGTCCTGAGTTCCTC
>DAOVNE010000013.1 GCA_030630395.1 Candidatus Eiseniibacteriota bacterium | reverse complement strand
GCTGTCGTCCACCACCACGACGAAGTTGTAGGTGGGCGTCCCATCCGAGCGCGCGATCACCAGATCGTCCAGTTCCTGATTGTCCACTTCGACAGGACCCAGCACCATGTCATCGAAGCTCGTCTTGCCGTCGGGGATCCTGAACCGAACGACGGAAGGACGACCCTCCTCCTCATACTCCGCCAACTGCTCTCTGGAGAGTGCAGCACAGAGTCTATCGTACTTCCAGTCGCGTCCTTCCTGCGACGACCTGCTCTTGCGGTCTTCGAGTTCATCTGGAGAGCAGAAACACCTGTACGCAGAGCCCTCATTGAGGAGCTTCTTGACGAGCGGGGCGTAGGTGTCCGCCCGCTCCGACTGGAAGTAGGGACCGGCGTCCCCGCCGATCTCAGGACCCTCATCCCAGGCGAGTCCAAGCCATCTGTGATCCTCGAGGATTGCGTCAAGGAACTCTGTCGTCGACCGCTTTCTGTCAGTGTCCTCGATCCTGAGGACGAACCGGCCGCCAGTGTGCTTCGCCAGAAGCCAGTTGAACAGAGCCGTGCGGGCGCCCCCCATGTGCAGGTACCCCGTCGGGCTTGGAGCGAATCTGACTCTTGTCTGGCTCATATGGACCCACCCGTCGCTTGATGAAGAAACAGGCCTCGCAGGAAGAGGCCCGATGCTGATGGAGGACTATAGCAGCGTATGAGCCGTGGTGTCAAGATGGAGGTACAAGGAGGAATCCGCGGCCTCCGGGAAGCGCGGCTGGCACGGTCCTTGCCCTTATAGCTCACGTTTGAGCCAGGACCGGCACAGCCGGCCGGCGTGCGTACGCGCCAACGGCGCGCCTACGCGCCAACGGCGCGCGTCCACACCAACGGGGACGTGCGTTCCGGCGGCACGTCCTCTATGCGAGGGCTTGGGCCAAGCGCGACCTCGGGATCGCGAGGAGTGGAGTAGTGATAGACCTCATTAGAGCTGCGATGGCAAGGGATCCGGCGGCCAGAGGCGTCTCGGGCGTTTTCGAGATAGTGCTGACGTACTCGGGGTTCCACGCGACTCTGGCTTACCGTGCGAGCCATTGGCTCTGGAAGCAGGGGATCCCCTTCGTGCCGAGGCTCATATCACAGATTGTGCGATTCGTCACTGGTATTGAGATCCACCCCGGTGCTGAGATCGGTCGTCGTTTCTTCATCGATCACGGCATGGGAGTCGTCATCGGAGAGACGACCGTGATTGGCGACAACGTGACTCTCTACCAGGGCGTGACGCTTGGTGGTACAGGCAAGGAGACCGGCAAGCGCCACCCCACCATCGGGAGCGATGTCGTGATCGGGTGTGGGGCACGAGTGCTCGGGGATATCGTGATCGGCAATGATGTCCGCATCGGCGCAGGCTCCGTCGTGGTCAAGCCCGTGCCGGACGATTGCACAGTTGTTGGTGTGCCGGCCAGAATTGTGAGAGGGAACGGCAAGAAGGTCCTCGACGCCCCTCTGGCGCACGGTGCGATCCCGGATCCCATTGTCAGCAGGCTTACTCTCATTGAGAAGAGGCTTCAGGAACTTGAGGGCCGTGGGGTCTAAGAAGACCTCTTGACAGTCTGAGCGGGGGAGGACTAGGCTGGCACAGCTCTCCTTAGAGATGTGTCTCGATGATGTCGTCGTACGATCGGCGACTGGGGGGTGGGATTCATGACCAGAGCGATTCTCATAGTCTGCCTCGCAGCTGCGATCATCCTTGCAGCAGGGTGTTCGGGAGAGCGCGGCGAGGATGCGTCCAGAGACGCCTCCACTGCCGAAGTTTCCGGATCATCCGATTCCAGCGGCACTGATATGAGCACGGCCGTTGATGCGGCAATCGACGTCTCCGAAGATGCGGTGGCCGAGGCGTCCGGGCAGACGATCGACGAGTCCCACGATCCTGAAGGCACAACGGACGCGTCCGACGATCCTGAGAGTATGGTCGACGCGCCGGGTGGCGAGCCCCTGCCACTCGAGATGACTCCCACAGAGCAAGAGACTCCACGTCAGCCGGACATTCCCAGGGAGGAGCCCGTACAGGTCTCGCCGTCGGGACTCACAGTGATCCGCGCCTACATCTGTAAGGGTATAGAGCAGAGTGAACCGACTGAGGCCGGGAGGAGCTTTCTTCCCGAGGGGGACGGCGTCGGTCGGCTCTGTTGCTTCAGTGAGATTGGCGGAGCCGCAGAACCCGATTCGGTCTTTCACGTCTGGTACTGGGGCGATCGCAACATGGGCCAGGTTCCGCTGGAGGTCAAGAGCAGCCGCTGGCGCACGTGGAGCAAGAAGAAAGTCCTCGATGAATGGCGAGGGGAGTGGCACGTTGACATTGTCGACCGGGACGGCTTCCTTCTCGAGCGGCTCAGCTTCTCTATAGAATAGAAGCACCCGAAGAACAGCAGCACTCCTTGACAGGCGCTCTCGCGACACGCGGGGGCGCTTTCCTGTGTGGGGCGGATGCGCGGGTCGTTTTTACAGCTGGATGTTGCCCTAGACAGGGGGGTTGCCGTCCCAGCGATTCCCCGCTTGACACGGGCGGTGATGCAGACTATATAATATAAGCACATTTGCATGTTCACGAACAGAGATCTATTGGAGTGAGACATGAGTGCGGAGAAAGGTAGCACAGGACGAGGAGACGGCCGAGTCACTCCTAGGAGAATCCCGGCTGATGCGGATTTCGACATCGCCTCCGAGCTTCTGAAAACTCTCGCTCACCCGGTTCGGCTCAGGATTATTGAACTCCTGAGTTCGGGCGAACTTTGTGTGAAGCGCCTTGAGAAGCTTCTCGGGGTGTCGCAGCCGTCGGTCTCGCAGCATTTGCGACGGCTCAAGTACGGAGGGCTCATCGAGTCAGAGCGCCGAGGACATCTGGTCTGCTACCGTCTGATGGAAGGCAGGGCAGTGGAGATAGCCCAGCTGGCCCTTGAGCGGCCTGAAACGAAGTAGGTGGAGAGCGGTTAATACGGAACCCTGAAGTCATTGACTGCATCGGATTGAGAGTCGAAGTAAGAGTTCCAGTGTGCCGAACTGTATCGGTAACGTCACGTGAAAGGGGAGAAGGAATGCCAGCAGAGAATCTACTCACAGCAACGGAAGAGAATTTCGATTCGGAGATCATAAAGTACGAGGGGCTCGCACTCGTTGACTTCTGGGCGCCGTGGTGTGCGCCGTGCAGGGTCGTGGGGCCGGTCGTCGAGGCGATCGCGAACGACAACGCCGGCAAAGTGAAGGTGGCGAAGGTCAACGTCGACGACAATCAGCCGCTCGCGCAGCAGTACGGCATTCGTGGAATCCCGTCCCTTCTCTTCTTCAAGAACGGTGAGCCGGTCGACATGATCGTCGGCGCAGCAATGAAGGAGAGCATCCAGGAGAAGATCGACGGGCTGCTCTAGGGGTTGTCCGGCAGCAGGATAATGCGGGGAGTCACAGACGAACCCTGCTACGGCAGACACATGAACAGAGACCGGAGCATGCGAGGCTGAAATGCCGGCGGACCCGGTGGGGGAAACACAAATGAGATCGCGCACTTTTCTATCTCTTATGATTGTATCCGCGCTCGTTGGCTTGCTGGTGCTCGGCGGTTGCGGCGGTCAGGGTGAAGATGCGACGCAGGTCGGCGGTACCGACGCGATGTCCACCGACACCGCCTCCAGTGAAGGGGGATCCGAGACGGGGATCGAGGTTGGGCAGTATCCTCCCACGTTCACGCTTACTGATCTCGATGGAAACAACGTGGCGCTGGGAGACTTCAGAGGCAGCGTCGTCGTAGTCGATCTCTGGGCTACCTGGTGTCCGCCGTGTCGCGATGAGATCCCGGTACTGATCGATCTCTACAGTCAGTATAGGGACGAGGGTCTTGTCATACTCGGTGTCGGTCTCGATAGGGGTGGCGCTCCGGATCTTGTCCCGTTCGTCGAGAAGTACAGCATCACGTATCCGATTCTCGTCGGTGGCCGCGCGGTGAGCGAGGCTTACAAGGTGACAGGGATCCCGACCACGTTCATCATCGGCAGGGACGGGCGCATCGTCGCGAAGCACGTCGGTTTCGCAATGGAGATGGTCCCGGAGCTCACGTCAGAGATCGTAAACGCTCTCTCGATAGATGTCGCTGGCGCCTAGATCGGGAAACGCAGATGGCGCTGGCGTCTAAGCTCGGGAAACGCAGATGGTGCGGCTGGCGCCTGGCTTGGGAAACGCAGATGGTGCTGGTGCCTGGGTAGGGAAGCGGTGAGGCAGATCGGCAGAGGAGACTACGCTTGAAACTCGACGAAATCGGGCTTCCACTGATCATTCTGGGTGCGTGGCTCATCATACAGCTCGTCGTTCTACCCAAGATGGGCGTGTCAACGTGAATGCGCCCGGGATGCGGGCCTGCGGAGCGGGCCGAGGTCAAGGAATCTCCTGATGATGGCGAGACTCCCGACTGATGGCGGCGACGAGAATCATAGTAAGGAAGTCGATCTTCAGTCTGGAACTCGTCTGTGAAGACGGTACCGAGACCTTCCGGATAGCCATAGGTCTCAATCCGGACGGCGGGGACAAGATCTCCGAGGGCGACAGCAGGACCCCCGAGGGAGAGTTCAGAATCGTCTCCATCGAGGAGTCGAGTGAGTGGGAGCACGAGGGTGTCCGTTCCTACGGTCCCCACTTCCTGCGTCTCGACTGCCCGCCTTGGGAGGGCATAGGCATCCACGGCACTGACGATCCTGATTCTGTCGGAACCAGAGCGAGTCGCGGGTGCATCAGGATGCGAGATGAGGATCTTGAGCGGCTCGTGCCGCGGGTCAAGATTGGAACAGTGGTCCGCATTCTCCCGTGACCGAAACACAAGGAGCCGTCGTCTCTCTGGTGAGGTGGCGGCTCTTGAAATGAGTTGACACCATGACTGCGCGGAAGTATACTCCAGCCGCCTCGAGCCGACGGTGTTTCTGTCGGCGAACCCATTACAATCCTCCGGAGTCGCTCCATGCAGCCCGGACAATTCGTTGCCCTAGCCGGAAACATCGGTGTCGGGAAGACTCACCTGACCACGCTCCTCGCGAATCATCTGGGGTGGCGTGCCTACTACGAACCGGTCATCGACAATCCGTATCTCACGAACTTCTACGAGGACATGGACAGGTGGTCCTTTCATCTTCAGGTGTTCTTTCTCTCGAAGCGGTTCGAGATTCACAGGGGGATGGTGGGGTCCGACGAGCCGTGCATCCAGGACCGGACGATCTACGAGGACAAGGAAATCTTCGCGACGACCCTGCATCGCCAGGGCAACATGTCAGATCGCGACTTCGAGAACTACACGGCGCTGTTCGATTCGATGACGAGCTTCCTGAGGAAGCCGGATCTGGTGGTCTATCTGAGGGCCGATATCGGCACACTGATGGACCGGATCCGATGCCGTGGTCGGGATTGCGAGCGCGACATCTCTCCCGCGTACCTGGAGGCTCTGAACCAGGCCTACGAGGAGTGGAGCGAGCGGGCCTCTCTGGAGACACGCGTAATCACCATCGAGACAGACAGTCTGAATCTGATCTCAGACGATTCAGCGATACGAGGTGTTCTCGATATGATCGTTGCCCAGCTGGGGATCCGCCCATCAACGAGAGAAGCGGCCACAGCCGCACTGGTAGGGTAGTCCTGCGACATTCCGGTCGAAGTCGACTGGTAGATACGATGTAACGAGTCTCGCCTGCTCCTGGCGAGACTCTTGACGATTGGTGCTCATTGGTGCTATAATAGGTTAATTGATGAATGGGGGATCCATGACTGGCAGGAGACTCACTGGCCTCGCAGTGATATGCGCGGTCATCGTGTCGATGGGGACGAGCATGTCGTTTGCGGCCCAGAAGAGGGCGGCCGACTTCACGCTTCGGAATCCCGCAGGCGTAGACGTGACGCTTTCGGAACTACTGGAGGACGGTCCGGTGGTCGTCGATTTCTGGGCGATGTCGTGCAAGCCGTGCCTAAAGGCCTTCCCGGATCTTCAGGAGATCTTTGACAACTACAAAGACTGCGGTCTTACAGTCGTGGCCGTCTCGGTCGACGGTTCGCGCACGACCTCCAAGGTCGGGGCGTTCGTGAGGGCGAAGGGGAACACGTTCGAGGTCGTCCTGGACCCGAGCATGAATGTCGCACGCAAGTACCACGTGACCTCCATTCCGCGCACCGTTCTCGTGGACACCAACGGGAACATCGTCTACGCAGTCACGGGGTACAGGCCGGGCAATCATGATGATCTGGTGAGGGCCATCGAAGGTCTCATTCCGGGCGGTTGTCCTGAGTCTGATGCGAACGAGACCGTGAACCGGGGAGAAGCCGGTGAGTAGAAACGTGCGCTCCTGGACGACCGTCGTCG
Source organism: Candidatus Eiseniibacteriota bacterium (assembly GCA_030630395.1). Taxonomy (GTDB): domain Bacteria; phylum Joyebacterota; class Joyebacteria; order Joyebacterales; family Joyebacteraceae; genus Joyebacterum. Next base: position 6,702 of record DAOVNE010000013.1, on the reverse strand, counting down.
TCATCGGGCTTCTTCTGTCTCCGGTGGTATCTGCGCGCGCCGAAAGCGATGTGTGGACCGGCGGCGTCGTCACGAGTGAGTATCTCTACAACACGGGCCTTGGCGCATCAGCCTTCGACACGAGGCTGGCGCTGGATGCAGGCATCGGTCCCTTGACGGTCGGCGTAGTCTATCGTGCCTACCAGCTCTCGGACCCCACCTACAACCCGTCCGGTGTCGATCTGCCGCTCACGGAGATCAGACATCGCTTCGCCGAGTTTGAGCAGGACGACCTGCACCTGAGGGTCGGGCATTTCTTCTCGACGTTCGGGCGGGGTCTGTCGCTTCGCAGTTTTGAGGATATCGATCTGGAGCACAATGCTGCTCTTGATGGTCTTCTGGCGGAGTACACCACAGGGGGTGTGCATCTCACGGCGCTCGCAGGGGCGACTGACGAGGCTCTCTTCGGAACGCGCTACCGCCGTCACGAGATTCGCGCGATCCGCGCTGAGCAGACCCTTGCCGGCTGGCTGAATCTGGCCGGAAGCGCGGTCGAGCGCGTGTCCGCTGATGAGGACAGCGATCCTCTCGTTCCGGGCACCATCGACAGATCGGAAGACGTGCTTCTGGGTGCGGAGCTTGTGTCATGGATGGGGCCGGTCACGCTCGCGGCTGAGTACACCGGCAGGTACGTGGAGGATACGGATACAGGCGAACAAGCATCTCAGGGTCACGCCACCTACGTGACAGGCACAGTCGAGCTTCCCTGGGTAACGCTCTTCGGTGAGTTCAAGGACTTCGAGGATTTCTATCACTACCTTGTCAGCCCACCGACGTGCGTTCGGGACCATCTCTGGACACTCATGAACCGTACGACCTATGAACCCGACCTCGATGACGAGCGAGGGTTTCTTGTTGAAGGCAGCATCCCGTTTGGACATCACTCGATGCTCATGGGGGGCGCCTCCGAAGCACGGAATCATGAGGCCGAGCTTCTGCATTGGGAGATCTTCTCACAGGCCGATCACTGGTTTGAGGGCGGAAGCAGCGCCTCACTCGCGGGGGCCTGGTCGAGGGAGTACGAACTGGGCAAGTTCATCGAGTACTTCACGGTCGGAACGGAGTTCATTCTGTCGCCGGAATCAGGACGGGACATCGAGTTCCAGTTCCAGGCGCAGCAGACAGAGGAGCTCACGGGGGACAAGCACGAGGACTATCTCTTCTCGACGACAGTCTACCCGAGCCACGGCCTGACCTTCGCGACGGTGATCGAGACCAGCAATGACACGACCGAGGAGCGGAGCATCTGGATGATGACCGAGGTGAAGAAGCTCCTCGCTAACGATTTCGAGGTCTCCGTCAACGTGGGAAGCGAGCGCGGCGGTCTCAAGTGCAGTGGCGGTGTCTGCTACCAGGAACCCGAGTTTGAAGGCGCGCGTATCAGACTCAGCGCATTCTTCTAGGAGGACGGCGAGTGTTGAACATGAACTCCGGACTCGGGCGGCGAGTGAGCCGACCTCTGTCGATGATCGTCCTCATCACCGTCTGGATAGCGACTCAGGGAGGATGCGACTGGTTCGCCGATCCTATTGAGATCAATTTGTTGCCCTGGGTGACGATTACCAGCGGCCCGTCCGGTGGGGAAGTTGTGGCCGGCGACGATGTGACGTTTGAATGGGCAGGCGGCGACTACGACGGGACCATAGCAGAGTTTGAGTGGAGCTACGACGACACGGCGACCGGAGCCACGTCGGACGGCGCGCTCACCGTCGAGGACGTTGTCGAGGGCGATCACGTCTTCATTGTTGTTGCCATCGATGACGAGGGCGACGAGAGCCCGCCCGACACCTGCTCGTTCACGGTTGGGGTCGCCGGCGGCCTGGTCGACAGAAATGTGTTTGTGGAGTTCTTCACCACGTACGCCTGCACCAACTGCCTGTTCGGGGAGGAGGCGCTTCACAACCTGATGGATCAGTACGGGGCCGACAGGCTCTGCGTCGTCGCATACCACGATCTGCCTCCCGTGGGAACGGACGAGATAATCGCGAGGATCGACTGGTACACGGACAACGACGACTTTCCCGGGCAGGCGGGGGCCTACCCCACGGCCGTCTTCGATGGAGGTCGGATAGTCGAGGGTTCGGATTCGGTTTCAGAGGCCCAGACGGACTACGAGTTCGAGATCGAGCTCAGGATAGCGCTGGACTCACCGCTCACGCTCCAGCTGACGGGTGATCTGAGTGGAGCGCGGGCGAGCCTCACGGCCAAGGTGAAGGTGATGGACTCCCTTCCCGCCGGCACATACGTTCTGAGGACGGTTGTACTGGAGGAAGACGTCAGCTACGCGCACGATCTCTTCCCATACGTCGCGCGCGATCTCCTCGACGACGAGGCGCTCATGCTGGCCGCGGTCGGGGATTCCACTGAGGTCATCTATGACGTGACGATCGACCCGGCCTGGAATCCGGCGAATCTGGACGCGATGGCTTTCGTTCAGAACGATGACACCATGGAGATAGTCCAGTCGGCGAGGCTGGAAGCACGATAGAGCGAAGCGTTGATCTATGATCGAACGAAACGGAGCAGGAACACTGTCGCCCCAACGATCGGCGGGAGGATCCTTGCACTTGCAGCGGTATCGCCGCGGAAGGAGTACAAGTATGGCAAGGCGATCGGTGATCGTTGGTCTGGTAGCAGTTGTTCTTGTGATCTCAGCGCTCTCCGCGCTCGCGTCCGACAGGACGGTGCTGGCGGAGCTGTTCGGGGCGACGTCATGAGGCTACTGTCCGAACGCCCGTGAGGCGCTCGTTAATCTTCAGGCAGAAAAGGGCACCGGCGACTTGGTCGTACTCTACTACCACGTCAGTGACGGCTATGCGACGGGTGAGACACACGCCCGTGCCAGCTATTACGGCGTCGGTGGAATCCCGCATGTCGAGTTCGATGCCGTGAATCAGGTCGTTGGCGCGGGTTCGACCATCATCAACACATACCGTCCCATCGTCGACGCCAGGCTCGCTGTGCCGAGTCCGATCGAGATCGAGTGCACCGGCTCGATTGCCGGCGAAGGAGCTCGTGGAACGGTCGGGGGCTGGGTGACTGCGAAGTTCAAGGCAACCGACACGGTTGGCCTTGGAACTCTCAGGGCGCAGTTCGTGATCTACGAAGACGTCAGCGCACCGTACCCGTACACGGTTCGCGACATGCTGGCGCCTGAGACGGTGACAACGCTCAGCGCGGCCGGGGACTCGATCGAGTTCACGAAGTACTTCAGTGGCGTCACGAACTCGACGAACAACCCGCTCAACATGCACGTCATCGTCTTTATCGAGGACACATCTCCTCAGCAGATCGTTCAATCGGCGCTCATGCCGGACCCGTACGATTTCGAGATGGTGGTCGACACGTACGCGCACGAGATCGACTACTGGGGCGACGCTGTCTACACGCTCATCCTGCAGAACACCGGCACGGCCGATGACGATCTGAACGTGGCCTTCACCACGGATTTCCCGGGTGACCCCTACAGTTGGATCGGTCAGTACTGCTCGGCGGACGGCACCTGCTACATGGGGCCGCATACGTTCTTCGTTCCTGTCGGAGCTACCGAGACGCTCCACGTTCACATCATGGACTACAACGGCACGCTCCAGGACATCGGAACGTTGAACATGACTGTAGAGAGCAGCACCGCCGGGTTCACGAAGGAGGCGGAGTTCATCGCCTTCTGCGACCTGACATCGGTTCTGCTTGTCGATGACGATGGTCCGATGATGTACGAGACGTACTTCCAGGACGCCCTCACGGATACGGGCTACCCGCCGTACACGTGGAACTGCTACACGCAGGGTCGGCCGAGCGCGACGTTCCTCAAGTCGTTCTACGCGACGTTCTGGACCACCGCCAGCAGGGACGCGACGACGATAGTCGCGGGCGATGAGCAGGCGATGGCCGACTATCTTGACGCAGGCGGAAACCTCTGCCTCGCCAGCATGAACTACCTGTCGAGTCGCACCTCGAACTCGTTCATAACCGATTATCTCCATATCAGTTCGTGGGCGAACAACACGTCAGGGTTCATCATGGCTGGTGTCCCAGCCGACATGGTATCCGACGGCATGTCGCTCGGTCTTCTCGGTGGTCCGTTCCCTCTCACCGAGAGCGACAGTGTGGTGGCGGAGTCGGGTGACTATGTCACCTTCACAGCGAACAGCGGGGACAAGGCCGTCAAGATATCGGAGGACGGTCACAAGGTGGTCTTCCTTGCGTTCCCGTTCGAGTGCGTGAAGTCGATAGCCACTCCGCCCGACAACAACCGTGTGTTGGTCGATCGGATCATGGCGTGGTTCGACTTCGACGAGACCGGTGTGCCGGACGACGGCGCGCCCGAGGTGACGAAGCTCGTGCTCAGCCAGAACATGCCTAACCCGTTCAATCCGATCACGAGCATCCAGTTCAGCGTGCCCGACAATGCCGGCGCCGTTGAGCTTCATGTCTACAACGTGAGCGGAAGGCTCGTGCGTACGCTCGTGAATGATGAGCTGACCGCAGGGCCGCACTCTGTCGTCTGGGACGGCAGGGACGACAACGGTAGAAGTCTCGCCTCCGGCGTCTATTTTGCGAAGCTGACGGCCGGCGATGAGACAGCAGAAAGGAAGATGGCGCTCCTCAAGTAGAGCGCTTGATGTTGTTTCGTGATGAGTGGGTGGCCGGCGGGGTTCCGCCGGCCGCCTGCATCACATAGGTCTTGCCTGGAAGGAGTTCCGAATGCGCATGTGGCATCTTGCACTGGCAGCTCTGCTCTTCGTCTCCCTGACCTTCCCGGTCATATCGTCCGCGTACCCACGGGATGATGCGGCAATGGTGGAGGTGGAGATCCTCTCCAGGGAAGACATCCATCGTCTGAACGATCTTGGTATGGACATCATGTCCGTACGGGACGGATTGGCCCAGATTGCGGCGATTCCAGGGGAGATCGAGATCCTCTGGGCGAACGGCTATCGCCCCGTCGTCGCCATCGAGAACATGGTAGCTGACGTGCACTCCCTGCGGCTGGCTGATCGCGGTGAGTACCACAGCTACGCAGAGCTGACGGCAGACATGGCGGCGTGGGCGGCAAGCTATCCGGCCATCACCGAACTCGTCACGATCGGGCAGAGCGTTCAGGGCCGCGAGCTCTGGGCGATGAAGATCACGGACAATCCCGGCATTGAGGAGTTCGAGCCTGAGGTTCAGTGGATAGGCGCGCACCACGGGGACGAGACGATCAGCGCCGAGGTCTGCTACTACATGATCGAGCACCTTCTGGAGAACTACGGCGTCGACCCGAACATCACGTGGATCGTCAACGAGCGCGAGATATGGATAATCCCGATGCTCAATCCCGACGGCTACGAGAACGGTTCACGCTACAACGCCGACGGTATCGATCTGAACCGCGATTACTACAGCCCGGACGGCTCCAACGCCGGTACGTGCTGGAGCGGGGCCGAGTCGAGGGCGCTCAGGGACTTCAATGTGGGCATGAACCCTGTGACGTCTCTCACGTTCCATTCCGGCGCCGTCTACGTGAACTACCTCTGGGACTACACGTACGATCCGACGCCCGATGAACCCATGATCATCACCATCTCGAATGTGTACGGTGCGTACAGTGGTCTACCCGTCACCAACGGCGCTGACTGGTACATCGTCAAGGGAAGCTGCCAGGATTGGTGCTACGACGTGCGTGGCGAGATAGACACGACCATCGAAGTGTCGACGATCAAGGACCCGCCCGCGTCGCAGATCACGCCGATCTTCAACGACAACCGGGACGCGATGCTCCACCAGGCTCGCGTGTCGGGACGCGGCATTCGCGGCCTCGTGACCGACGGCGACACCGGGGATCCGATCTACGCAACCATCAGCATTCCCGAGATCGGCAAGGACGTCTACACGGACCCGGCTGTCGGCGACTACCATCGCATGGTCGAGTCAGGGACCTACACGGTCGTATGCACATCCGCCGAGTATCCAACACAGACGGTCTACAACGTCTCGGCAAGCCTCGACACGTTCGTGGTCGTCAACTTCGAGCTTGAGCCGCCGCCCCGCGGTACGATCGCGGGCTACGTCTACGACGAGAGCATGAGCCCGCTCGGTGGTGCGACCGTAGAGCTCACCGACATAGTGGGTTACTCAGCCGAGAGCGCCGCCGTGACCGGCTACTATGAGATCAACCACATTCCGGTCGGAACCTATGACATGAAGGCGACCAAGTCCGGCTACACGCCTACCACGACCGACGACGTTAGCGTGTCGGACGGCGCGACCTCGAGCGTGAACTTCGTTCTCGCCACCCCGACATTCTTCGACGACTTCGAATCGGGTCTCGCGGCGTGGACGGCGGCTTGGGGAACAACAACGAGCGAGTCCCACAGCCCATCGACATCGATGACCGACAGCCCGGGCGGGAACTACGGCAACAACGACAACACCATCATTGCGCTTCAGAGCTCCGTGGATCTGTCCGACGCTACGACCGGTCTTCTCTCGTTCTGGCACAGGTACGATACCGAGTCCGGATACGACTACTGCTACGTTGAGGTGAGCACGAACGGGGGATCGAGCTGGAGCCAGGTTGCATCGTACGACGGCAATCTTCGTGACTGGACCGAGGTGCAGATCGATCTCGCGAGCTACATAGGTACGAGTGGTTTCAAGGTGCGATTCAGACTCGAT
>DAOVNE010000186.1 GCA_030630395.1 Candidatus Eiseniibacteriota bacterium | reverse complement strand
TCGGACCTTGTGGACCTTCTCAAGCGCAAACGGAAGCTTGACGTGAAGACCGCTCGGAACGGTACGGTTGTAGTTTCCCATCCTCTTGACCACACCGACCTCGTCTGTAGCGACCGAGTAGAACGTCGTAGTGAGAAAGATGATGCCGAGCACTGCGAGCGCGATCAAGCGCCACGCTTTCGTATTGATGGGGGGGAACTTGATCTGGGGTTTGTTGTAGACCCTCGTCCCAGGATCGTACTCCATGCATCGCCCCTTCCGTTCGAAGTGGAGGTAGCTGTTCCATGCTCCAGTCAGCTCATGCTCCAGGAGCTCCGACTGTCCGATTGCGAGCCTATACTAGTGGGTCGTAGAGATCGGCGCAACAGCCATCGAGGCACAGTACTCCGGAGGAACGCGGTGCATGGGTTCAGAAGTGGCGCCAGTCCCGGACGTCCAAGAGAAGGACGTTTTCGGGACATTGTCGACAAAGTGAACGGATGGTGGATTTCCTTCTTGACGACTAAGAGCGCGTGTGATAATCTTGAACATAGTGATGAATCGTGCACGAAGGTCGAGCGCAGTATCTGCAGTCGGCCTTGTGCCGGTATTGAAGTTAGCAGCCTGGAAGCACCGATCCTGAAGGGGGAATCATCATGAGACTACTGGCTATCGCAGCGGCTGTGATGCTCGTTCTCGCGAGCGTGGCATCGGCCACGGTGTTTCTGTACGAGGACTTCGAAGGTGAGCCGGAGGGGTGGGGGGCGCACGGTCAGAGCAACGGTGAGCCAGGTTCGCTCTGGCACCTCGAGGATCACCGCGCCTATGAGGGAGAGAGAAGCGCTGCGTACAACACAGGTTTCCCGGGATACAACTACGACATCGGCCAGAACCGGGGTATCCTTGCATCTCCCTGGCTCGACCTGTCGGCCGCGACAGAGGTCTATCTTGATTTCTACTCCTGGCTCGACACGGACGACTGCCCGCTGCCGCTGAATCTGTCGCTTGTGATGCTTCGCGCCGATGGGTTGCCTTGGCTTCCTATTTTCCCGGACATCCAGGTGTTCCCGCAGGAGCAGTGGAATCATCTTGGAGCCAACATATCGATCCTGGCGGGTCTTGAGCAGGCGAGAGTCGGATTCCTGTTCGATAGCCTCGGGCCGTATTTCAACTACGGTGAGGGTTGGTATCTCGACAACGTGAGGGTTCACGACGGCGGCCAGACGCCACCCGTGCCGGAGCCTTCGACGCTTCTCCTCCTCGGAACCGGTCTCATGGGACTCGGCGCCGTGGCACGGAAGCGCATCCGCAGGTAGCGCGCAAGTAGCATCGCGAAGATTACTGAGAGGCAGGGACATCGTGTCCCTGCCTCTTCTCATTGGTGGCCGCTTCCGGAGTTGGGTGGCGGCTCCGCTCCGCGTCTCAGGGGAGTGACGTTCTCTTCTCTCGCAGATGGGCGATTGCGTCGGGGATGTGTCTCAAGACAAGAGGAACGACAATGACGAACGGACCCCAGAGATCCGCGCCGCGTCTTCCCATTCCGTAGGCGAGAGCGACTGTGAGCAGGACCGCCACGCTACCACCGACGTAGAGACTGCCGGTTGCGCGCATGAGGATCAGCGCCACGACCAAACCGGCCCCCACCGCGAGCGGAAGGAATGCGGCGACGGCGCCCGCCATCGTTGCAGCGCCGCGTCCCCCTCTGAGTCCGTAGTAGATGGACCAGTTGTGTCCAACGACCGTCGCTGCTCCGCACGCGATCTGGAGGCTGAAGGGCGCACCGGCAGCGCGAGCGACGAGCACGGGCAGAAGCCCCTTCGCGATGTCCAGTATCAGTACCGCGATTCCCACACGAGTGCCCAGTGCGCGTCCTGCATTCCTGGCGCCGAGATTGCCGCTGTCGACCGTTCTCAGGTCGATGCCGGAGAGCGCGCGACAGATGATGTGAGCGGGGGAGATGGCGCCGAACAGATAGGATCCCGCGACGAGCAGGAGGTTCTGCATGGGTCTCTCCTTCAAGAGCTTCGTCCCGCGCGGCGAGCGTGTCACGCCACGGCTGTGCTCGACTAGCTAAGCATGAAGGCTAGCACCTTGGGACGATTGAAGCAACTTAGGGAGCATCCCCGGCTCCGCCGACGGGCGGGGGCGGAGCTTCGATCGTGCCGGGCGCCGTGGCTTGACGCGTGGCTCACAGACTGATAATGTTGGCAGTAGCGACTGGGGCCCCGCCCGGGAATTGCGTCTCGAGGAGATCTCATGGCAATACGCAGCAGGGTTTCAGCCCGCATCGCACCTCTCATCTCTGTCATCGCATGTGCAACCGTCCTTGTGGTCCTCCTTCCTCCCGAACTCATGGCTCGGCCTCGTGTCGATTTCACGATGACCGTTCGCAATGACATCCCATTGCCGGGGGAGGTGCTTGCCTGCCCACCGGAATCGGTCGTCGATCGAATGTTTGAGACGATACTCTCAGACAGTTGGGGAATCGACTACGCGTCACTGGACGAGAGCGAGCGCCGCATCTACCGCGAGCGTTTCTGGATGGTGAACGACCCGACGCCGACGACGCATGAGAATGAGCTATACGACGAGTACATGCTGAGGCTGACCTATGCGCTCGCCAATTTCTGTCCTCATGATGCTCTTGATTGGGACGAGAGGGGAGACATCGCGCTCAGGTTCGGTGTTCCTCCTTCCCGCTCGTTGTTCATGGGGGATGTTCTTCCGTACATCGAACCTCCTGCTGAGTTCTGGGTCTATCCGCGGATCGGCATGTCGGTGCGCTTCATCGACCCGGCTCTCAAGGGTTGGTATCAGGTGGGAACGGACCTCAAGTATCTTACGGACGGGAGGGGGCCGGGAGCCAGCCAGGTCACCGGCCCGATCGAGTACGGCTGGGGCAAGCTCGAGGCGGAGGGGTACCGGGTTATCCAAGACGTTCCCACAGCATACGAGTACCAGCAGCCGGCAGAGCCGCTCCTGCTTCTCTATGAGGTCGTGACCGCCGCCGGGCTGGATGGAGCCACCGATGTCGCCATCAACTGGCAGGTGCCAATGAGCCAGCTGAGCTTCTCAGAGGCTGAGGACGGCGGACTACGGGCGTCGATCGTGAAGCGCATCAGGATACTGAGTGCGGACAACGACGTCCTGAACAGCCAGGTGAGGCAACAAACGATCCACTGTGAATGCCGAGAGGCTCTGGAGAGCGGTCTCCTGATCACGGATGAGTGGCGAGTAGACATGCGCCCCGGCGAGTACACGATTGCCATCTCGGTGGAGGACTCGTTGAGCGGAAGGCGAGGAATCGGCCGGAGCAGCGTCCACGTACAGGACTACACAGCGTCCCGTCTGCTCATGAGTGACATACAGCTTGCGACCGAGGTAGGTTCGGGAGACAGGTTTCTGCGCATGGGGCGGATGGTCGTCCCGAAGCCGGTGCACGCGTTCCTGGCGTCCGGTGAGCTGGTGATCTACTTCGAACTCTACGGTCTGTCCGAGGACAAGGATGGAGGCTCGCGGTTCACGGTCACTACGCAGGTCGAGGGGCGCGAGTACCGGGCCCAGAAGAGCTGGCTTCAGAGGCTTCTCGGTATTCAGAAGAAGGCCGTGTCCTCAGAGGTTGTTGCCGTGGGCGACGCACCAAGAACACAGTACTGGTATTCGATCCTGCTTACGAACATGAAGACAGACATCTACGATCTCCTGATCGTCGTCAAGGATGTGAACTCCAAGCAGGAGGTCTCGAGAATCGTCTCGTTCACGGTTGTAGAGGAATGAGCGGTCCCGAGTGAGCCTGGCGGCGTGGCTCGATGAGTGGCGCAGGTGGGCAGTCGGGGTTCCCGGGGGCACCCCATGCTTGACCGCGGACGAAAAATGTGTTATCCTCTAACATAAGGATGGAATGGATCGATGGTGTCCGGGCGGTCGTATCGCGTGCCAGCGCGTTCGATAGCCGGCGTCTCGCAGTCAACGTACGGAGGTATTGGATGAGAAAGAGCTTCTTCATTGTCGGGTTCATTGTCATTGCGCTTGCATCGTCGGCGCTTGGCACCGAGTACCAGACGGTCGACGCGTACAAGAACTGCATCGGCGTTCGCTCGCTGAATGCGGCCTTCACGTCGAACCTGATGCCCGGCGACACGTACACGGTCACTGTGACGGGTGACGCCAGGGCAAGCATGTACGAAGACTCCGAGTACGACGGCGTCTTCCTCTACTACTACGACGG
>DAOVNE010000126.1 GCA_030630395.1 Candidatus Eiseniibacteriota bacterium | reverse complement strand
GTTTCTTCCGTGGATCCCGGTGCTGCCTTGGCTTCCCTCTTCTTCTTGCTCAAACTCTGTACGTCCTCCACACGCCATGCGGCGTGATCTATCGTCGCTCCTGCCAGTGGCTCGAGGAGAAGAGATCATCCAGGAGCCTCGAGAATTGATCCACAACACCGACCAACCTGCGGTACTGCATCCGGGTCGGACCGATGACTCCGATACGCCCTATGGTCTCACCGACGCGGTAGCTTCCCACGACAAGAGAAACTCCCTCCATCTTTCGCCGGCGATTCTCGTGGCCGATGATCACCACGACCTCTCGGCCTCCGGGCCTCCTCACGAGGTCGGCGAGTGCCTCCTCGCTGTCGAGGATCTCGCCGAGAAGCGAGGAGTCTCCTGCGAACTCGGGGTTCCTGAGAATGTAGCGGGCGCCCTCGTAGTGGACGCGTTCCGAGTCGTGCAGATGGAAGATTCGATCCCACCGATCGTGGATACCCCTGATGAGATCGCGAAATGGACAGTCCCGCTGCTTGAGCTTCCGCTTCAGGAACTCTGATGCCTCGGCGATCGACAGACCGTCAAGCCAGTCGTTGAGAAGCTCCGTCGCGGCGGCGACATCGGATTCTGATACTTCCTCCCGGCACTCGACGAGAGCACTTCTCGTCTGACCCGACCGAAGTCCGGCGACCACGAGACAGCGGCCCTCCTCAAGATGAACGAGTTCCACGCGATCTATGATTCCACCTTCGACGGCAGGCTCAAGCCCCACGGCGAGCTGCTTGCACAGCTCACTCAGGGTCCTCGAGACTCCGGTCACGATGGTCGCGATGTCCCGTCCCCCGAGAACCGAGATGCCCGCACGGATCTGCGCACTATCGCTGTTCGAGACGGTCGCTGGACCCATCAGTCTGTCGACGTAGTATCGGTAGCCGCGATCGGCCGGGATCCTACCGGCAGATGTGTGCGGCTGCTCGATGAGGCCACGATCCTCAAGGGAGCGCATGACGTTCCTGACAGTCGCCGAGGAGAGCTTGAGCGAACCGCGTCGTACCACGGCGCCCGAGCTCACCGGTCGAGCCGACCGGATGTAGGTCTCGACTATGGCCGAGAGGATCTTCTCCTCGCGAGCTGTCAGCTCTTCGCGTCTCACACGCCCTCCGGGCTTTCACCAGTTAGCACTCTAACATAACGACTGCTAATACTGATAACATAGCCTTGCGCTGATGAAGTGTCAAGCCGAAAAGGGGATAGTCGGATGGATGGTGGACCGCTCGAGGTGGCGCACGAGTACGTGTCGCCCCCCGGAGAGCGTCGCAGCAGACGACGGCTCTTCAGGGGGCATAGTGCCTGGCGTAGAGATGTGCGGGCGAATAGCCGCCGCTAACGTATGAGCTGGAACATGCGCCCCAGTCTGGGGTGCTTGAGTATGCCGTCCCACGACCAGTAGATCACGATCGCCTTGCCCTGCATGAGGCTCTTGTCGAGGAAGCCCCAGTCACGGCTGTCGGCACTGTAATTGCGGTTGTCCCCGAGCATCAGAAGCTGCCCTTCGGGAACCTTCACCGGACCGAAGGTCGACCACCTCGGAGTCGGCGGCTTGAGTTTGATGTAGTCCTCAGTGATCGGCTCGCCGTTTATGTAGACCACGTTGTTCTTCATCTCAACGATGTCGCCCTCGACACCGACGCAACGCTTGACGTAGTTCTCTTTCCTCGCGCGCGGATTCGGGTTCGGATACTCGAAGACAATGACGTCGCCGCGCTCCGGCTCCCGCACACCACGAATGCGGGTGTCGGTGAACGGTACCTTTATGCCGTAGATGAATTTGTTCACGACCAGGAAGTCACCGACGAGCAGTGTGTTCTCCATCGAGCCGGATGGAATCCTGAAGGTCTGAACGACGAACGCTCGGAGGATCAGGGCAAGCAGAACGGCCGTCACAATGGTCTCAACGAAGTCTCTGTAGAAGCCCTTGTCCTTCGGCTTCGCAGCCTTCTTCTTGCTCTTCCCTACCATCCTCTACTCCTCCTCACACGCGTCAGTGCAGGGCTCCGTCCCTCGCTGATCAGAACCGAACGCTCAAGGCTACCCTGAGTTCATCTCCGCCCGAGCCGGGACCTATCGAGACAGCGTCGAGATACGCCGGCAGAGGATCATCGAATCCAGCCAAATGCGCATCGACGTAGGCGTCGGTGAGACTGTAGAGCGCAGCGATGGCAGCCCACCAGATGAGAGTTTGTCTCCTGTCGTAGTGCTCCGAATACTCGTTGTACCAGACGGCGCTACCCGTCTCCACGTAGTTTCTCTTGGAATCCCGTGTCCAGCGGTCCTCCAGAACAAGACGGGCAATGAGGAACGCCTCGACGGCTCCGATGATGGCGGCCTTCGTCTCCGAGTCGTTGAGAAGCTGACCCAACCCCGGGTAGACCACAGAGGCGGTCAGAGCGACGCTGCCGCTCGGGCGGCTGGGTGCGTCGGAGACGACCGGTGACATTCTTCCCGCTGCAAGCGTGATCGTCGTCCCAGCCGAGGACCCATCCCCCTCTGGTGTCTGCCCGCACGTCGCGGCAGCCACGAACAGGAGAACCACGCACACTGTCAGACCGGTGAGCGCGAGGTTCCTCATCAGATTGCCAGCTCCTTCACTTCCTTCGAACTGAAGGGCACGACTGTGACCTCCCTGGAGTCGTCCTCCGAACTCCAGACCCTCACAGACACGGATTCACCTACGTCAGTATCGGAGTAGCGCGCGACGACGCGAGCGGCAAGCTCGAGATTCCCATCGGTTGCCTTTCCGGAAAGCACTCCGACCGGGCCCTTGTGGTCTATGACCTTCACCAACATGTCATCCTCAGACCTGAGCTCGAAGAGACGCTCGTTCTCCGCGTGGTTTCGCCCGACCGTCAGCTTCGCCGTGTCGGACAACCGGAACTGGCGGCCAAAGCTCAGAATCCGCATTCCGAGATTCGTCAATCCTCCGTGCTTCTTGAGGTCCCTGAGCGCCCGCGAGAAATTCTCATCGGTGAGAAGGCCCCCGCCGGCCGGCGTTTCGTAGTCCTTGATGCCGAACTTCTCGGCGAGTTCCATCTGGGGCTTGCGGCTTCTGCCGTGAAGACCCAGGAGCTTCTCGCGATCGACCCATCCCTCGGTCTCGGGCACCGTCGGTGTCAGCAATTTAGCAGAAAGGGGTCTAAGAAGGAGCCCCGTGAGCCCGGAATCTCGTTCGACGACCCCGAGACCGAAGCGCATCTGCGACTTGGGCCGCTGACCGACGACTTCCCCGGTGACAACGAACGACGCGCCCAGTTCCTCCATCCGCTCGCCGGCCAACCGGAACATGAGCGCGTGACAATCTATGCACGGGTTCATGTTCTTGCCGTATCCGTGCTTCGGCGACCTGATGACCTTGAGAAGCTCATCGCTGAAATCGATCACGACGAGTTCAATGCCGAGCTCATCCGCACCCTTCTGCGCGCCTGCCGCGTCGAAGAAGGGCGAGATGAAGCTGACCCCGATGACCTCGATGCCCTGTTCCATCATTAGCTTGGCAGCGAGCATGCTGTCCAGGCCACCGGACATGAGAGAGAGAGCTTTCACCTTGTACGACTCTCCATCACAGCGAAAGGTTGTGGCGGGAATGTGTGGGAATCGAACCCACCTCGGACGGGATCAGCCGCCCGACATAAGGGTTTGAAGCCCTTGGAGCCCACCAGGACCCATCCACTCCCGCGCGATTCCGTCGATTCGAGCTTTCAAGTAGTATAGCCAAGAAGAGGGACGTTTGCTAGAGGATCACGAGAGGTAGCTCGCCCGCGGACACCGCGCGGCCAATCGTCCACCAGTCAACGCCGGCCTTGAGCATCGCCTGCCCGAAGGGCTCGATACCGTCCTCTGGCAGGGCGATGAAGAGACCTCCCGATGTCTGGGGATCGTATACGAGACTCAGCCGTGCGTCTCCCTCGCGTATCGAGGTCTCGACACGCCTGCCGAAGTAGTGGCGATTCGTGCCGAGCCCACCGGGAGCGATACCGGTGGCTGCGAATTCCTCGGCCCCATCGAGAACAGGGATATCAGCAAGACTCAGTTCCAGAGTGACGCCACTCCCCTCGGCCATCTCGAGGGCGTGACCTGCCAGACCGAACCCGGTGATGTCGGTTGCTGAGTGAACGCCCGCCTTGAGCATCGCCTCCGACGCCACACGGTTGAGGGAAGCCATAACATCGGTCACGCTCGTGATCTCATCCGCCGACAGCCGCTCGTACTTGATCGCCGTGGTCAGAATCCCGATCCCCAGTGGTTTGGTAAGAACGATCACGTCTCCCGGTCTGGCGCCCGTGTTGGTGACAACGTTCTCAGGGGCGATGGTGCCGACAACGGCAAGACCGTACTTGAGTTCCCGATCGCTGACGGAGTGCCCACCGATCGTGGGGACGCCCGCCTCCATCGCCTTCTCCTGACCACCTGCCAGGATCTCGCCCAGAACCCTGGCAGGAAGCTCGTTCTCCGGGAAGCACGCGATGTTCAGTGCGACAATCGGCGTTCCGCCCATCGCGTACACGTCGGAGAGCGAGTTGGCTGCCGCGATGCGACCGAAATCGCAGGGGTCATCGACAACGGGCGTGAAGAAGTCCAGGGTGAAGACGATGGCTCGTCCGTCATCCATGAGATAGACGCCGGCGTCATCGGCCGTACTAGCAGAAACCAGCACGCGCGGATCGACGATCGGCTTCAGGTTCTCAAGCGCCTCGGCGAGGTCCTCCGGACCAAGTTTGGACGCTCAGCCCGAGCAGCGGACCTTCTGGGTCAGCTTGATGATCTCTTCTCTACTCACACTCTCTCCGTTTGTGGCTCTGACCCCTGTACCGACGATGAGAATCGGCTACTCAACACACTTGGATGCCGGCGCTACTCGACGGTTACACTCTTGGCGAGATTCCGTGGCTGGTCCACCGGACAACCCCGCGCGACCGCGATGTGGTACGCCAGGAGCTGAAGCGGAATCACGCTCAGAAGCGGCGTTAGGTGCGGCAGGGTCTTCGGAATCTCAAAGACATCGTCGGCCAGCCTGGCCACCTGCGTGTCGCCTTCCGTGGCAATGGCGATAACCCGCCCGCCCCGTGCCTTCACCTCTTCCATGTTAGACAGGATCTTCTCGTAGTAGGCATCGTGGGTCGCGATGAAGACGACGGGCATCTTCTCGTCGATGAGAGCGATG
>DAOVNE010000035.1 GCA_030630395.1 Candidatus Eiseniibacteriota bacterium | reverse complement strand
CGATCCCGGGATCGCTCTTCCCCTTGGAAGACGCCTCAAGATCCACGTGCTGGCCCCCGACCATGCCGTACGACCCTACGGCCACCGCGAGGTTCCTTATGGCTGCCGCCACACAAGGCCCGGACGCGCCGATGGCCTCACCGTTGTCGGCGATGAGTCTGAATGCGTGCATGAGAAGCGCGTCCGCCGCGAGAATCGCCGTCGCGACACCGAAGGCCTTGTGGACCGTCGGCCGGCCTCGACGCGTCGAGGCGTCATCCATCGAAGGCAGATCGTCGAGAACCAGCGAGCAGCAATGCACGTATTCGATTGCGCACGCTGATCTGATGATGAGATCAGGGTCCAGTCCCAACGAACGCGTTGCAGCCAGGGCCAGGATCGGGCGCAGGCGCTTCCCGCCACCGAGCGCGGAGTATCTGAGCGCCTCGTGGATCAGGGTCGGGTATTCTCCCTCTGCCGGGAGCCACTCGTCGAGGTCCCTTTCCAGCGTCTCGCGCTCCGTCGCCAACAGACCCACAATATCCACTTCGTGAACTCCTAGGTCGGGGATGCTCCTGCGTCAAAATCCCCGCAGCATCGTGTAGTAGATGGCCTCGGTGTGAAGCGTCACGCCGTCCCAATCATACGTCTCAAGAACGTGCCTGCGCGCACGCGTACCCATCGCTTCGCAGCGCTCCGGGCTCTCGAACAGACCTCTGAGCTTGCCTGCAAGATCGTTGACATCGCCCTGTCTGAACGTCGCGCCACAGTCTCCAATGACCTCGAGGTTCTCCGGGATGTCGCTCGTCAGACAGCAGTTGCCGAAGCTCATCGCCTCCAGAAGCGCGATCGGCAGCCCCTCTAGATCGGAAGGAAGTACGAATATCTTCGCATTGGAGTACAACTCATCGAGCACATCGCCGTAGACGTACCCGAGGAACCGCACTCGATCGCCCCCCATCGCGTGGAGCTTGTCCACGTATTCCGATGAGAAGCTGGTTCCTCCCGCTATCACAAGCTCCATGTCGGTGTCGAGCTGTCTGTATGCGTCCAGGAGATAGTGGCAGCCTTTCTCCGGCACGAGGCGGCCGACGAAAAGCACATACTTCCCGGGCTTGAGCCCCATCGCCTGTATTTTCTCAGCCTTGCGTACGTGCGGCAGGACCGTACCGTTCGGTATGTAGGTAACTGTCTTTCCGTAGTGCTCCGAGAAGTAGTCCCTCAGGGCTTTCGAGACGACTATCGTCTTGTTCGGATAGAAGATCGATGTGTGCTCGCACCTCCGGAGAACCCAGGTGGCGAGAGCCCCCCACTTCTCACGCTGCCAGTCGAGGCCGTGTACTGTGACGACGGTCTTCGTACCCCGGAGCCCGGGGAGATTGGCAAAGAGAGATGGCCCCAATGCGTGGAAGTGTACGATGTCGTATCCCTTGGCCAGGATATGGGGAATCGCCAGGGCGCAGTGCGAGGCCGTATCGAGGTGCTTCGTTCTCACGCTCGGAATGGTGGCCAGATGGACGCCCCGATAGTCCCCCTTGATCTTCGTATAGTAGGGGCGGCAGTAGACCGTTACATCGTGACCACGATCGACGAGTCTCGTGGTCAGCTCCTCGACGTGCCGCTCGATCCCCCCGTACGTGGCCGGTATCCCCTTCTGTCCCAACATTGCGATTCTCACTGCGTGACCCTCTCGTATATCGACATTATCTGCTCGTAGTGGCGGTCGGGACCGTACTCCCTCTCGGCCCTCCGACGAGCCTCCTTGCCCATCCGGACTGATCTCTCCCTGTCGTTCCACAACGCGGCCAGCGCCTCTGCGAGTTCATCTGCGTCCCCGGCCGAGAAGATGAGACCCGTCTCACCATCCACGATCAGCTCGGGTATCCCACCCATCGACGAGCCGATCACGGCCTTCCCGTACGCACATGCCTCGTATACGGCGAGCGGTGAGTTCTCATAGCACTCAGACGGCACAACAGCGAACTGAGCGCCGCGTAACAGTGCTCTCAGCTCCGTCCCACTCTTGTAGCCCACGAACTCCACGTTCCTGAGCCCTCGTTGCTCCGCCATCGTCTTGAGATCATCCGCGAGGGGACCGTCCCCTATCACCTTGAATACGACACCTGGAGATAGAGCGAGAGCCTCCAGGAGTGTCTCGAGCCCCTTTCCGGACGAAAGACGACCCACATACACTGCGTAGCCGTCGGATTCGAAGCGAGGCTCGTAGCTCTCGAGCGCGATCGCGTAGGGCAGATGGACTATCTTCCCCGGCTCAACGCCGTGGGCTATCATGCGCTTCATGAGCGACCGGCTGGGAGCTATGAACGCGTCCACGCATGTGCTGTACGTTCCCAACAGCTTGCGAGCGTATGCCTCAAAAGCAACCAGACAACTCCATGCGATGGAACCATGCATGCATCTGTGAACACACGCGTTGTAGTAGCGCCACTTCGCGCAGCGTTCACACGGCTGCCCGTGGACAAACATCTGGTAGTTCGGGCAGATGAGCTTGTGGTCGTGAAGCGTCTGCACTATCGGCACACCTTCGTTCTTGAGCCCGTACAAGATCGAAGGGGAAAGCTGGTGTGCAATGTTGTGGAGGTGGGCCACATCGGGTCGCGTGCGTTCCACCAGCGCCCCGATCTTCCTCCTGGCCTCCACGGAATGAACCACCCGCACAGCCGTCCTGACGAGGTCCCCGACTGTGCGTCGGGCATCGAATCCGACGTGTGAAACGAACAGATCAGAGTGCTCACTCTCCTCGTTCTGCGGATGATCCATCGCGAAGGGAACCACACTGTGACCGCGTTCCTCGAGAATACGAGTCAGCTCGAAGAGGTACCGTTCGGCGCCTCCCTTAACGAAATAGAACTTGTTTGCCGCGAGCACTCTCATTATTGAACGACATGCCTCCCAGCAACGAGCGAGGTTCTCATTGGTCCAGCCTCGTGTCAAGCCCGAGGAACTTGGCTCCCAGCATCCAGGCCAGCGGCTTCAGAGGCCGCCTGCTCATGGGTGGCGCTACCGTGCAGACCATCCAGCACTGAACACTGCACGACTCCACGGATTCGCGCACGACATCTACGGTGTCTCTCTGCATGCTTTTGAAATCGCTCTCCCGCATGTTCCCCATCTTCGTCCCACCGATGTTACAGGGATAGACGTCGCCCCAGGGATCAAGAAAGAAGAAGTCGATCCCGGCGCGGCACGGCATCCGCCTTGGCCGCCCCTTGATGTACTCGGCAACACCTCTCAGGTAGTACGCCTTCGCCCAATCGTAGGGGCGCCACGAACGGAGACTGTCCCTCATGAGACTGAGCACCTCACCGACCGATTCCTTCGAGTGAGGACGCTCCACTTCCTGCTCACCGAAGAAGATCGGGGAACTGTGCGCGGCACTCATGACGAAGCGAATGCCGAGTTGGTCCGCCTTCTCTTTCACTCTGGTGATCTCGCCGACACTGTCCTCTGTCAAGGTCGCCGCAAGCCCAAGGTCAGGTACTCCCAGACGCTGGAGTCTGCGAACCGTCTCCATCGCCCTCTCGTAGGCGCCCGGGACGCCGCGGATCCGATCGTGCACCTCGCCCAGGCCGTCGACGGACACCCTCACCGCCACCGCCCCGGCTGGATCGGAGCCCCTGGGCGACGTCTCACTGATCCTCGCAACGGCCGCCTCGATGCGCTCAGGCAGTAGACCGTTGGTCGAGATGACGATGCGGGCGCGCGGACACGTCTCCGACATGACTGCAACGATCTCCGGAAGATCGTCGCGGAGAAACGGCTCTCCGCCGCTCACGTTGACCGACTTGAGACTCCGCGGAAGCCAGCGATACTCGTCCGGCGTGAGTTCGCGCGCGACGTCCGCATCTCGCTTCCAGATGTCGCACATGACGCATCTGGAGTTGCATCCATACGTAACCGCAGCGATGCAGCTGACGGGTCCGAGCATTACGCTTCCTCCCGCGCCACATCGAAACCGAACAGAGTATCGTAGGCTTTGACAATCTCCTCCCCAGTGTGCTCCCAGCAGAGAACATCCTCAATGCGCTTGCGGTTCTGCTTGCCCAGCCTGTCGCGTAGCTCAGGATCGTCGAGAAGCTGTATGATGCGCTCACCGAACTCGATCTCGTCATTGGGCGCAGCGTACAGCGCTCCGTCCCCTGCAGAGAACCGGCTCTCCTTGAGATCGAAGGAGACCATCGGTTTAGCGAACGTCATGTACTCCAGGACCTTGTTCATCGTGGAGACATCGTTCAGCAGGTTCTTCGGGTCAGGGCACGCGCAGACATCGGCGGTTGACAGGTACCGCCTCACATTCTCGTCCGGGATGCGGCCGGTCATCTCGACGTAGTCACCCAAGCCGAGATCGTCCCTGAGGAGTTTCACATCCGCGAAGGAATCGCCCGAGCCTATCAGTACGAAGTGGACGTCCTTCCGGCCGACGACATCGACCACATGCCTGATCGAACGGAGCAGGTAATCGAGCCCGTCCTGAGGCGCCATGACGCCGAGATAGCAGATCAGGTGTTTCTTCCCGTTCTTCAGCTTCTCCTCAGGCTCGACTCGTGTGAACCGGGAGATCCTCGGTCCGCTCCGGACAACGTGGATCTTACCCTCCGGAAAGCCCCCGATTGTAGAAGCATGTTCCTTGTACGAGAGGTTTGTCGCTATCACCATGTTTGCGCTGCGGTACGTGAGCCACTCGAGAACGCGAAGCAGTCCGAAGTTGACGGAGCGGCGCCCACCGAACCTGGAAAGATAGAGTTCGGGACACAGATCATGCTGATCGAACACGAACTTCGATCGTCTGAGAAGCTTGAATATCAACCCGATCAGGAAGAAGGTGTCGGGCGGGTTGCACGCGTGAATCGCATCGAAACCCTCTCTTCGCGCAACCCTGAAAGCGAGCTTGAGAGACGTGATCCAGCAGTATGGAAACTCCCAGGCGTACGAGAGCTTGTTCGTCGTCTCGGGGGGTGGTGGATAACGGTAGATCGAGATCCCGTCGATAACCTCGAACGACTCTCTGTACTCCATCCCCTGCGGACAGATGACGCTGACGTCGTATCCTGCCGCCTTGAGCGTCGTGGACTCAAGCCAGACGCGCCTGTCAAACGGAACCGGCAGGTTCTCGACGATGATGAGGATTCGTCTGTTCTTCTCCACGGTTGCCTCCGTCAGAACAAAGGAACAGCAGCCTTCCCTGATCCTCCTACCAGGCGATGCCGATGTAGGTTCCGCGTGCGACTCCGGTGTCCTCCACGATCCTGACGAGATCGACCATTATCTGGTCCTCGCGCATCCTGGCAGGCACACTCTTGAATTCCTCAGCTGCGTTGGCCACAACGATGATCTCGGATCGCTCCAGCAGCTCATCGATGCTCCCTGCCTTGAGGCTCTGCGCGTACGGTAGTTCGCTCTCCAGGAACCCAAGATTCGCACCGAAGAGCTCATCCCATGAGATGTTCTCGTCGTAGATGCAGAGATCGTATCCCTTCCCGATCAGAGTGCTCACGACCTGAACGATGGGGCTCTCCCTGAGATCGTCCGTCTCTGCCTTGAAGCTCATCCCAAGAATGCCGACCTTCTTCTTGCCGCTCTCTCTTATGTAGTCGATGGCGCGCTGGATCTGCAGATCGTTCGATGGCATCGCAGCGCTCAGAACCGGGCACTCGATGTCAAGTCTCTGACTCATCTTCACGATGGCCCTCAGGTCCTTCGGAAGGCACGACCCGCCAAAGGCAAATCCGGGCTTCAGGTAGTAGGGAGACAGGTTGAGCTGCGTGTCCAGGCAGAAGATCTCCATCACCTTGTGGCTGTCAGGGACGCCGAGCCCCTTTGCCACGTTTCCGATCTCGTTGGCGAAACAGACCTTGATGGCATGGAAGCAGTTGTCGGCGTACTTCACCATCTCCGACACGGAGAGTTCGGTTCTCACAAGTGGGGCGTCGATCGGAGCGTAGAGTTCCTGAAGGACATCGCCGGCGCGACTCCCCGGCGTCCGCTCACCGATTACGATCTTTGGTGGATGGTAGAAGTCCTTGACCGCAGAGGCCTCACGAAGGAACTCCGGATTGAAGCAGACTCCGAAGTCCTTACCCTCCTTCTTCCCCGACGAACTCTCGAGGATCGGGATCAGTTCATTCTCGACTGTGCCGGGAGGTATCGTGCTCCTGAAGATCACCGTGTGGAAGTCGTTCTTCCGCGAGAAGACGCTCCCCATCTGCTCACACACGCGCTTCGTGTACTTGAGGTTCGGACTGCCGCTCTCCATCGATGGAGTACCGACACAGACGAGCGAGATCTCCGTCCCGTTGATCGCCTCCTCGTAGTCGTCGGTCACGGTGAGGAGCCCTTCCACAACTGCGTTCTTGATCAGTTCACCCAACCCCGGCTCGACGATAGGACTCGACCCGTTCCGAATGGGCTCGAGCTTCCTGGGGTCTACATCGAGACCTATCACGCGATGACCCATGTCTGTGAAACAGGCCGCCGATACGCAGCCAACATATCCAAGTCCGAGAACGCTGATCTTCATATTGTCTGAACCTCTCCTTTGCCAAACCGTCGCTACTTGAGCTGATTGGGAATCTCTGTGAAAACCACCGGCTGTTCGCTACGACTCCATCTCTCTATCTCGAAGCCCGAGGCCTCGACACCGTCACTCCCTGATATCTCTATTCCGAAGGTCCCGCTGAACGACTCCCCGGCGTGCTCCGACTCTCCGAAGATGCATCGTTCAACGTGGTCGCCATCGGTGAATCGGATGACAATCTCCCGTTCCGATTGACCTCTCTCCCGTTCAACCTCGATGTGCCTGCCGGGCTTGAGTGGCACTGCCGCGAACACGATTGTGGCAGGGAGCTTCAGTGTGCCTCCGAACGAGATCTGCTGCGCCGGGTCCATCTGACCGAATCCGTGCGACACCCAGCCTCTCTTTGGCTCGTTCGAGCCCGCTGCCACCGAGTATTCCAGACCTTCGGGCAACCACGCGCTAAGCTCAAGCCCCGTGCCATCCGCAGGACTCAATTCAATGCGCTCGTCTGCCCTCCACATGTCAGGTCCATCGTCGCCGGTACGCCGGCCTCTCTCCCCGACCACACGCACACCGGTGTCGAGCTGGAACGATGCCGACACGCTGTGCTCGCCCGATCCCTCAAGTCGGTCTATGATGATCGAAGCTCCGCCACGCGTGAGCACGAATGTGCGATGGTGCGTCACGCCGGAGTTCCGGACATATCCATCATGAGCCCCTTCGAACAGATCGAAGAGACTGGACGATATCCAAGCGCGCGGCTGTGGCCTGGCTCTTCTGCCCCACATGAACGGCCCGCGCATCTCCGATTGGCTCAGGTCGTCCAGCGTCACCGTGTTGTGCGCGTGCGTGGATCTGAAATGATCACGCCACTCGCGCGCGCGATGGTAGCAGTAGGTACCCGGGTCGACCAACAGCCACCGCCCATCCACCGCCATCGACACGGACAGACAATCGGCGTGCCCGTGTGCAGCGATAGAGAGATACCCAAGCTCACCACAATCCACTACCGCGTGCTGCCCGCCTCTACTCAGAACGTAGTACCCGCCTTCGGAAAACGCCACGCTCCGCGAATCCCGCGGGCTCCCACCTGTTACCTCATCGGCCGGCGGTCCGGCGCGAGTGACATCCGCACCCGTCATCCAGACGGCAGGTTCCAGATCAGTTGGATCGCCGACCACAAGACCCCCGGATCCCGCCACGAACTCTCCACACGCGGCCGCCCGAAGCGCCTGTCGATGCTGCTCGCCGCCGAGATCGTAGACGCGTCCGCCGTCTTCGTCACCGAGAGAAGGAGGGGTCTCAGCCTCCCCACAGATGGCCGCCAGAAAGAGCGCCATCTGCCCGATTACATCGTGGAATCGGCGGCTCATCGGACTGCCGGTCGATCTCGCCGCTGCCAAAGCGGTCAGGCCGAATTCCATCACGAAACTCTGGTACTGAACGGCCAGCTCGCGGCTTACCCCATCAAGACCAACTTGCAGTGGCAATTCGCGTTCCAGAACACGCCGTCCCCTGGAGGCCCAGCGTTCTGCCTGGTCGAGAAAGGCGAACTTCGTCCCTGCGACAAGGAGGCCGCACGCCTCCCCGATCAGGTGGTTGTTCTTCGATGATGCGTAAACTGATAGATTATCATGCAGATGGCGTCCTTGCAATGCGACACTGATCGCCAGAATTTCCGCATCGTCATCCCGGGCCCCCGCGAGACCGACAAGATCCACCGCGAATGCCCACGAGATGAGCCTGAGAGCAACCTCGAGCGCGCTCGTCCAGTTTATCCCGTGGAATGGAGGATTCTGATCCACCCATGTCCTTATGCCTGCCCATACCGCCTCCGCATACCGGACGTCCGAGGTCAACACGTACGCACGGCCGAGCGTCACCAGTTCGTGCTGCCGATTGAGTTCCCAGACGTAGCGCGGATCATCCAGTCCCTTCTTGAAACGAAAATCGAGCCCGGCCCAGTAGTCGAGCGGCCACGTGCCGGCCGTGGCGGGGTCGTCGAGCCAGTTGGGCGGGTAGCTGAGCTCAAAGCGAGTCCAGCCGAAGGCGGGGATCCGACCACCCAGGATCTCCTCTGCTTCCGCGACGGTCTGCTCGAGTGAAACCCCGATTGAGACCAGTGACTTCTTGAGCGCCGCCTTATCCACCGCGCCGCGCAGAAGTCTACCGGTCTCCTCTGCAAGGCAGTCCGGCGGGCTCGACAGAACTCGATCAAGCGACGCTATCTCGTG
>DAOVNE010000262.1 GCA_030630395.1 Candidatus Eiseniibacteriota bacterium | reverse complement strand
TGGGCGTCACTCGCGCGTTGTTCAAGGATGCTCTTGGGGGTGCATGCGAGAGCCACACGGTGACCCCGATCCCTAAGCCCCAGAACAAGCTCCAGCGTCTGCGACATGGCGCCCGTCCACTGAGGGGCCTCTATCAGATGCAGAACAGACAGCTTGTGGTCTGAGCGATTCCTCATCTTCTCTGCCCGCCTAGCACGGTTGTCACCCCCCTGAACACTTCATCAGTTGTCACGGCCTCCATGCAGAGGAGACTTGCCATTCTACAGCGAGACGCGTCGCATGGACGACAGGCCACATCTGAGGAGTGCACGGCGACGTACATGTCTCCCGGTGGATGCCACCGCTTCACTGGGGTCGGGCCGTGGATAAACACTCCCGGCACTCGGACCGCCGCTGCAACATGCATCGGACCTGTGTTGTTCGTGACGACGGCGTTCATTCTCTGAAACAGCGCACCCAGTGCCCGGACGCTTTTGGGAAAGACGATGAGTGGTTCCGTAAGCCCGTTGGTCTTGTGGAATCCCGTGATCTGCTCCGCGAGATCCTGTTCCTCCGGCCCGAAGAAGAAGACGGGGACTGCCTTGAGCTCGCTCGCCACTCGGAGCCCCAGTTCCGCAAACCGCTCGGCGGGCCAGCGGCGGATCTCGCGGCTCGCCCCTGGGTGGAGTCCAACAAGCATACCTCCCGCTCCCGCGCTGGACAGGAACTCCTCCGCATCCTGACGCTCCTCTTGCGTCAGGAACAGGTCGAGCTCTTGTCCATCCGGCTCGATGCCCAAGAGACCAAGAACACGAAGATGCTCATCTACCTCGTAGGCGTCTCTATCCCTCGGAACTCTGTGCGTCAGAAGTGGCTTGCGGCCTTCGCACGAGAGGCCGGCGCGGATACGCACGCGGCTCATGGCCGCTGTGAGTGCGCTTCGGAATGACGTGTGGAAGACAAACGCGGCATCGAAGTGCTGAGCCCGGATCCACGACGCCACGCGCAAAGCTCCCACCCCCCGTCGCTCTTCCTTGCTCAGGGGCAGCATGCGTTGCACGCCCGGATTTCCCACGAGCGCGCCCGTAGATCCGGGGCTCACCAGTACCGTTACTCGCCCCTCAGGGTACGCCCGCCGGATCGCTCTCAGCGCGGGAGTGATGACAAGCACCTCGCCAAGAAGACCCGTCTCCATAACCAGGATGTTCGGCCGCACGGGCAACATCTAGGGCTGCACCTCCTTGAGCTCCGCGAAGACCATGATGCCTGCTACATCGGTACTCACAAAGCCGTCTCCCGGCGGAGACACGGCATCGCCGCTCCAGAGCACATGCTCCACGGCGTCAGCGTTCGAGACATCCCGAAGCTCACCGGTTAGCGGCTCGATCTTTCCCCACAGCTCCTGACTCGCGGCAATCTTGAGACTGCCGACGGGCGTTGCCACGGACACCTTGTTCGTAGACTTGATCTTCCTCATCCCCTCGATGACGGCCAGAGCAAGCTCCCCCGATTCGAGAGCAGCCTTGTCGTGCCACTCCTCTGGACATTCCGGCCACAGCGAGATGTGAATCGACTCCACACCCTCCATCTCCGCGAAGAAGAGCGAGTGGATCTCCTCGGTGACGTGCGGCATGACGGGAGCAACCATCTTGAGAACGCCGAGGAGCGCTTGATAGAGAGCGTACTGCGCGCCGCGTCTGGCTCTGTCATCGTAACCGTCGTCCCCGTAGAGCCTTTTCTTCGCTATCTCGATGAAGTTGTCGCAGAGGTCGTGCCAGAAGAAACGCTCCACCGCCTCGACCGCCCCGTTGTAGTCACCGACATCGAAGCCGCGCGTTGCCCGATCGACGGTATCGGCGAGTCGAGCGAGAAGCCACCTGTCCGGAGCGCCCAGGTCTCGCGGCGCATCCGCGTCGAAATCCTCGAGTCGCATGATGGCGAACTTCGAGGCATTCCAGAGCTTCACAACGAAGCGCTTCCCCGCGTCGAAGAGATCATATGAAAAGACCGTGTCGGTCCCGAGCCGGCTCGAGCACGCCCAGTAGCGAGTGGCATCAGCCGAGCGCTCTTCGATGATGGCCGACGGCGAGTGGCTGCCGCCGCCCTTTGATTTCGATATCTTCGCCCTGTCGGGATGCAGCACGTGACCGGAGATCATTGCCGTGCGCCACGGGATCTTCTCCTCGTTGAGCACGCTCTTCACGATCGTGTAGAAGGCCCAGGTGCGGATGATGTCGTGCGCCTGAGGCCGCATGTCCATGACGTACTCCGTCCCGTTCTCGCTCTTCACGAAGCGATCGAGTCGTGAATCGTCCTCCCGCCACCTGACGTTCAGAAACGGTGTGCACGACGATGTCATCCACGTATCCATGATGTCGCGCTCCGGCTCAAACTCGCCACTGCCGCACTTCGGACACGCATCCACAAGCGGGCCGGTGACTGTTGGGTCGACCGGAAGCTGCGACTCCTCAGCCAGGATCACCTCACCGCAGCTTGAGCACATCCAGACGGGAAACGGCACCCCGTAGTAGCGCTGTCGGGATATGCACCAGTCCCACTTCAAGTTCTCGACCCAGTTTCGGAATCGCACTTCCATGTAGTCGGGGCACCATATGACCTTGGCGCCGGCCGCGATGATCTCGTCCTTGATGTCAAGCACGCGGATGAACCACTGGTGTGCGACCGAGAACTCTATCTCGGTTCCACAGCGCTCGTGCGTGTTCACGGCGTGGCTGATGGGCCGTTGTGACACCATGAGACCAGCGTGCTCAAGATCGTGGACGATTTGCTTGCGTGCTTTCTTCAGGTAGAGACCCTCATAGCCCACCGCCAGTTCATTCATATGACCGCGGTCGTCGATGGCGATCCGCGTCTCGAGATCGTGCTCCTGCCACCACGCTATGTCGGTCGTGTCGCCGAATGTACAGCACATCACGAGACCCGTCCCCTTCTCGGGATCGGCCTTCTCGTCGGCGAGGATCGGTACCTCATGACCGAAGATGGGAACGGTGGCCTTCTTCCCGATGAGCTCCGCATAGCGCTCATCATCGGGGTGCGCGAACATCGCGACGCACGCAGGGATAAGCTCGGGTCTCGTTGTCGATATGACGAGGTCACGATCTCCCAGCTTAAACGCGACATCATAGAAGACGCTGTCGCGTTCGACGTCCTCGATCTCCGCCTGGGCGATCGCCGTGTGGCACTCGGGGCACCAGAGGGTTGGCGCCTCACGCCGGTACGCTCGACCCTTCCGGTAGAGATCGATGAACGACCGCTGCGAGATACGCTGCGACTTCGGGTCGATG
>DAOVNE010000072.1 GCA_030630395.1 Candidatus Eiseniibacteriota bacterium | reverse complement strand
GCCAAGCACGCCGTAGCGGGGGATCAGGAACAGGTTCAGCAGGATGTTGGCCGCCGTCACCACGACGATGTTGATCGCGTTGTAGGCTTGGTGCCCTGACAGCATGAGGAGTGTACCGACCGAGCCGACCGCGCAGCGCGTGAGAACTCCCGCTCCGAGGACCACCATCGCGAGATAGCCGGCGTGGAAATCCTTCCCGAAGAACAGAAGCAGGTCATCTCCGAATCCCACCATCCAGATCAGCGCCGGCAGTACAATGATGAGAACTGTGCGTGTGAGGGAGGAATAGAGGCTATTGAGTTCGTCCTTCCTCCCGCTGTGATGGAGCTCCGAGATGAGCGGTGAGAATGCGTTGTTGAACCCCATGAACACGAGCGCGAGCATATTCGAGATGAGGAAAGCGATGTTGTAGACACCGACATCTCTGGATGTGCTGAGAATCCCGAGCATTGTCCGGTCGGTGATGCTCAGGCTGTAGTTCATGAATGCGACGAACGTCATCGTGGCACTGAACGTGATGACCCGCCTGACGGGGACCGAAGTCGTTCGTGGACCACGCGTCAGATAGCGGGCATGACGGTCGATGATGAAGGCCATGGCTGCCGCTGCCGCCGCATACGAGACCGTTAGCGCCCAGGTGAGACCCGTCAGCTTGAGTCCGGCTGAGAGGAGGAGGAAGAAGACCAGCAGCTTCGCGCTCTTTGCCACGATCTCCAGACAGAACGTCTCGCGGTAGGTTTGCTTGGTAGCCCTGAGCAGGAAGCCGAACACCTTCACGTAGGCCGCCGGCAGAATGGCAATCGTGATAACGGGTACCAGGTCGAGGAGTCGGGGTTCGTTGAAGATCCGGCCCGCAAGAACGTTGCGCCCGAGGAACAGAACGACCATCGTGATCACGCTCGTGATGAGCACGATGCGTATGCCGACCGCGGTGATGCCAGCGGCGCCCTCTCTGTCTCCCCGGCTCAGTGAGACGGGAATGAACCGGAGCAGCATCGGGCCGACGCCAAACGATGCAGCCAGTGAGAGGACCAGGAGCGTCGTCTGTGCCAGCACGAAGATGCCCAGGAGCTCCGCACCCAGGACGCGCGCAAAGATGAGGTTTGAGCCGAAGCCGAGCGCAATACCGATGAACTGGTATGTCATCACGCCAGTCGCCTGCTTCGCGACGTGGACCAGGTTGCCGTCGGAGTTGCTTTCGCTCACGCCGTGACCTCCTGGTTGCTGTCCGAGGCCGTCCCGCTCAAGCCGGCGGAGTCACCGTGCCCGTCGACCGTCTCTGGTCCCGGCTGAAGTCCGGCCGCCTGCATCATCACGCGGAACGAATCTCTGATGTGCGTCGGTTCGGGGTCCACCTC
This sequence comes from Candidatus Eiseniibacteriota bacterium, assembly GCA_030630395.1. Lineage (GTDB taxonomy): Bacteria > Joyebacterota > Joyebacteria > Joyebacterales > Joyebacteraceae > Joyebacterum. The sequence goes on along the minus strand of DAOVNE010000072.1, from coordinate 5,568 downwards.
GAAGCTCGAGGCCAGCATCGCATACGAGTCCCTGTGCTCGGGGCTGAACCCGTGCATTCCGCGTGGGGCCCGGCCGCCCATGTAGCTCGGGACGATGAGCCTCGTCGGGTTCATCAGGAAGATCAACTCCCCGAAGCGCCTGTCGCCGAAGAAGACGCCTTCACGCTTGAGGTCGGCGTCCGAGAGAACGGTCCCGTAGTCGAGCTCCTTGAGGGCACCGACGATCCTGTCGCGTGCGTGGGGGGACTCGAACCAGAACCTTGCCATCGTCGAATCGTAGAACACCTGGTAGTCACTGCCCTGTCTAAGTCCGAGCGCCGCCACGACGCTGATGACGTCGTGCTCACCCGTTGTCTCCGCCATGCCGTGGTCGGAGAAGATAATGACGTTCACGTCACCTTGGGTCTCGCGGGCGAGTTCGACCACGCGCGCGATTCTCCTCTCGATGAGGGCGACAGCACCGGCCACAGCCTCGTCGTCGCCGACGTGGCCGTGGAGGAAGGCGTCTATGTAGGGCGTGTAGTGAAGGGAGAAACGCATCTTGTGATCGTCGCGGATCGCTGTCTCGAGTTCGGCGAAGCCCTCGTCGAGTTCATGCTTCCAGGTCCAGACTCGGTACGGAACGTCGGCAGCTGCGAGGTGATCGAAGATCGACTTCGCACCAGAAGCGAATGCGCCCGGAGCGTAGATGTCCCTTTTCTCGATGAGGTCGAACGCGCCGAAGAGATGGAACGGGATCCGGTAGAGGTTGTAGTAGCCGGTGAAGCCCGTACGTCTCCGGTGGTAGTTCAGGAGAGGTCTGCGGAATCTACGATGGCTCGATATGACCTTGGGAAGGAACCTCAAAGAGCGGAGCGCTCGGAGATCCGACCGCTCGGTGCGATAGAACATGCCCCAGTGCCCGTGCTCGTCCGGCATGAGTCCCGTGAGTATCGTCGGCTGGGCGGCACAGCTGTAACCGAGGACGGTTCGCTGACGATAGGAGTATGGTGCAACGTCGCGGAAGCAGCCGAGCTTCCGCGCGATCTCCCATCCGAGGGCGTCCACAAAGAACACCAGCGTGAGCTTGTCGCCCGCCATCAACCCTCCTTCACGTGCCTACCAAGGAGCATCGCCTCGTGGAAGAAGATCAGCTTGCTCATGAGAACGTCCTCGCGTTCCTGGTCGCTCATCGCTCTGAACCTGAGCGGGAGCGAGAACGGAGCATAGCGCACGATGGCGCGGCGCGTCCACTCACGATCCGCGTTTTCTGAGTGACTGAAGAACGTGATAAGCGCCGTCAGATAGGCGAGCGCCAGGGGAGAGGCAAAGAACGAGCGCCGCAGGATCCCCACCGTCGAGAGCAGTCCCTTTGGAGCGGCTCGGGGCTTAAGCAGTCGCAACGTCCGCACGATCCGCCTCGGCAGGCTTTCGAGTGATCCAAAACGCTCGGCGACAGCCGGGAGCGACAGCTCGGAGATGTTCATGTCCAGCGTCGATCCGAGGACGCTCTTCCAGAGCGCCTCTGCGTAGGGGATGTACCGGTACCAGAGATCAGACGCGAGTTGGTGGAGGGCCGGAGCGTCAGTCGAAGCTCCGAAATGCGATACCAGGCGATCGAGATCGCCTGACGTCTTGAACGCGGCCCAGGCGGGCAGGTCATCGATGAAGGGCTCGAGCGATACGGCGAGCGCCGCGAATTCATCACGCTTGAGGTAGTCATCGGTGAAGAGCTTGACCCTGGCCTCGTAGCCAAGCGGCGTGTCGCGCCTCGCGAAGAGGAACGCGGTGACAAGATCGAGCGCGAGCTTGGCCGTCTGATAGAGCGAGAAGAGAGCGGTGGAGAAGTCCGCCGGATCCACTTGAGTCCGTGGTCGTGCGAGCAGCTGTTCGAAACAGCGGTTGTGAACGAATCTCAGGGCATCCGCAATCGGGATCTCACTGACGTCGACGGTTCCGATCGATGAGAGCACGTCGTCGTCTCCGTACAGACAGACGGGCGATCGAGCGAGTTCGTAGTTTGAGATGAGAGGATAGGGGGAGGTGAGATGGACGTGCGTCTTGAACGACATGTCGATGCCGGAGCAGTCCGGAGCGAGTTCCTCGTTCAGTTTCTCCATGAGACCTGCGACGCGAAGGCGTAGCTCCCGCGGGTTCGTGGATGGCCGGGTGACACAGATGAGGTCGATGTCGCTCAAGCTGTAGAGGCCGGACGGAGTCTCGACGATCGTGACCTCACCGCGAGTCGGGGCGCCAATCATGAGCAGCGCCTCAATGTCATCCTTGCAGACGGTATGCGCAATCTCATTCACGCACCGTTCGAGGAGCTTGGCGAAGAACTCGTGCTTCTCTGGGGTCGAAGAGTAGAGCATGTGTCGTCCCGATTCCGGTCAATCTGTGAGTCAGACCTGAACTGCAAACGGCGCGCAGATAACCACTGGTCACTCGGCCGGAGTGACTCATCTCGCACCCGTAGACTAGGTTAGCACTTCGTGTTCCTAACCCCAAGCCTACCCCATATTCCCCGCCACGCAACCCCCTGAATGCCGGCACGGTCATATCTTGAGCCATCAACATCATAATGGAATTGCCGTGTTCGTGAGATCCCGTGCCCAGGCAGATACCCGGCCACACCCGTCTCCGAGTCGGGAGGCTCAGGCGGCAAGGGTGTCCGAAAACCCGCACCACACGGGCTATTGCGGACCAACATGGCCATGTGTTATAATCTATGTATGCTCTTTCTGGAGACGCAGAGTGTCTGGGGAGGGCCAGGTTGTGTTGCCGGATGATGACAGACATTCGTTTTCAACAGCCCGCGTGGTGGGGGTTGGATCTCACCATGCCCAGCCAAGAGGGAGGACACGCATGAGGTCCATGCGCGCATTGGTCGTTCTCGCCCTACTCGTTCTTGTGGCGATGCCAGCATCGCTATCTGCGAGGTGGATCGAGTTCGGGACGACCGAACCTTATGAGGCGCCGGAAGTGACGCTTCTTTCGTCAGATATCTCTGGTGCGGCTCTCAGGATCGAGATTCCGGGCGTCGAGGTGGCGGACATGGCCACCGACATCGGTCTCTTCACGCGTCTGACCATCCCGGGGAGCGCCTACACGATCGACATCGGTGCACCGATGCTCCCTGTGATTCGCGAGTTCCTGGAGATACCTCAGGGTGCAATACCCAGGCTCTCCATCGTGAGCGCGGACTATGTGGAGATGTCACTCGCGGATCTTGGCGTGGCGCACAGACTCGTTCCAGTGCAGCCGTCCGTCGAGAAGCTCCCGGGTGCGCGCGAGGCGGCCCGTTTCGTGATGGATGACGCGGCGTACGCGAGAAGCGGGTTCTCACCGGACGCGGCAGCAGCGCTCGGCGAGATCGGCCAGATGAGGGCTCATCGCTTCGTCGAACTCGAGATCTTCCCCGTGCAGTACGATGCAACGACCGGTACCGTCCGCTATCTTCGGAGCATTGAGCTCTCCGTTGAGTTCGAGGGCGGCGACTGGGCAAAGACGAGCAGCATGATTGAGCGCTTCGCATCGAGGGACTTCGATGTCTTTGCGACGAAGCACCTCTTGAATGCCGATGCGTTCGCGGGCCGCGGCTTCCCGGCTCTTCCGATCGGCTACCTGATCATCACCTATGATGATTACTACGAGGAAATCGAGACATTCGCCGGGTTGAGGCATCGCCTTGGTTACGAGACGACAGTGACGAAGCTGTCGGAGATCCCGGGCGGCGCGACGACGACGAACATTCAGAACTACATCATCGATGCCTACACCACGTGGGATGTGCCACCGACCTTTGTCCTTCTGATCGGCGACACGCCGCAGCTTCCCGCGTTCGCTGGAGTCGCGTCATCGTGCGCGACCGACCTCTACTACGTCTGCATGGATGGGGCGGCCGATTGGCTGCCCGACATGTACGTCGGCCGTTTCTCGTGCGACAGCGAAGCCGACGTGACGCTTCTCGCCAACAAGTCGATGAGCTACATGCGATTCGCGCTTTCGAGTGGAACGGACTGGGTTGACCGCGCGACATTCATGGCGTCGAGCGACAACTACACGGTGTCGGAGGGCACGCACAACTACTGCATCGATACGTGGCTTGAGCCTGCAGGCTACACCGTCAGCAAGCGGTACTCAGTTACGCACAGCGCGACGACTCAGCAGTGCCTCGATGACTTCAACGCGGGTCTCTCGATGCTGACCTACTCCGGGCATGGGGGGACCAATAGTTGGTCCGATGGACCTCCGATCTCGGCTTCGCAGGTGCAGGCACTCACCAACGTCGACATGCTCCCGATCGTGCAGTCGTATGCGTGCGCTACGGGCGAGTTTGACAGCGCCTGCTTCGGCGAGACCTGGACGCTTGCCGCGAACGGCGGCGTTCTCTTCCTGGGCGCTTCGAACAGCTCGTACTGGGACGAGGACGACATCATGGAGAGGGCTGTGTACGACGCGTGGTTCGGGAATGACATCACGTGGGTACGCGGTATGTTTAACGACGGGCTATGGGCCGTCTACGAGGCGTACTCGGGTGGTGGTCGCTCGCGGTACTACTACGAAGTATACACGGTCTTCGGCGACCCGGCCCTCGATCCGTGGGTGGCGGGTGGGCCGCTCGATCTCGAGGCGACATACAACGGCGTTCTGCCGCTCGGGCAGAGCACCTTTGCCGTCGACGTCGGGACGGTTGCCGGACGCGACCCGGTCGAGGGCGCGCTCGTCTGTCTCTATATGGACGGTGAGTTCTACGCAACCGGTCTGACTGGTCTTGACGGTCACGTCGACATCACGATCGATCCGCCGGCGACCGATGTCGGTTCCATGGACGTCTGGGTAAGCAAGCACAACTACAAGCCCGTATCCGGAAGTGTGGACGTCATCGTTCCGGTGACCTACACGATCGCCCCGTCATCGATTCCGATCGATACTGCAACGGATCTGACGGTAACGGTGTGGGATAGCGCGGGAGTTGAGCTTGCGGACGTTGAGATTACGATCGACGGCTGGGGCATCGATCCTGTCGTGGATGTGACCGACGTGAATGGAGAGGCCACCTTCAACATCACGGCGCCGTACGGAGAGGATCTTGTCATCATTGGAAGCGAACTCGCTCAGAGTTACAACTGCTTCGAGGATGTGATCCCTGTGACCGGTGGCGTGGCCTTCACGAGCGCCGACATCGATGCGTCCGTGGCATCGATCGGTCTCTACGGTGCGCTCGCTCCGTTCTACGAGGGCACGATCACAGGTACATGTCCTGAGGGTGGGTTCGACCTCTTCGCCGTGGGCTGCGGGCTCGATCTCTACGGGAACGCCGGTTACTCGACGATGCTCGACCTCCTCGGGACGCCGACCTCGACGGGCACGGTGAACTGCGCGCTCGCGAAGCCCGGGTACAGTATCTATCTCGAGGACATCACGGTCCAGGTGGTCTACGGTCAGCTGGCGGGAGAGGTGTACGAGGCTCCCGCGCGCGCTCCGATTGAGGGCGCCATCATCAAGGGCTACGCCACAGGCGCCGACACGACGGGCGCTGTGCCCATCTTCACGGCGACATCTGGAGTCGGCGGTGTCTACGCGGTC
>DAOVNE010000319.1 GCA_030630395.1 Candidatus Eiseniibacteriota bacterium | reverse complement strand
TGACATTCGGGAACTCCATCCCCGGGTAAAGATCGATCGGCATCCGTGAGAACGACAGGAAACCGAAGAGAAGCACGGCGAGGAAGAAGATGAAGATGATCACGGGGCGGCGTACCGCCAGGCCGGAAAGGGTCATCAGTTCCCCTCCTCCCCACCTCGCACGCGGACCTTTGCGCCGTCCTCGATCTTGAAGCGTCCCGCCGTGACGACGTGTTCGCCGGCCGCAAGACCACTCAAGACCTCAACGGACTCACCGTAGGAATCGCCGAGTTCGAAAGTGCGCCTCACCGCGACATCGCCTTCAACAACCATCGCGTAGTAGTCCGACGTTCCATCCCGCTGGATGAGGGCGTTGCGTGTCAGGAGCAGAAGCTCCCGGGAAGGAAGCTCGACCTCAACGTGGGCGTACATGCCGGGCCTCAAGGACCGAGCGCCGTTCGGAACCACGATCTCAACCGTGGTCGTTCTTGTGCGCGGGTTCAGAGTCGGCTCGACGAGTCTGACGGTTCCTCGGAACTTCCGATCCGTGTAGCTGTCGACTGTGATGGAGGTTTCGAGACCCGGTGCGACGTCAAGAAGCCGCCGCTCCGGAATCTGAATGTGGACTCTGACCGTGTCTACCTGAACGAGTTCAACGATGGCAGGGGTAGAGCTCAAGCCCCCCGGCATCAGCACGAATACCTCTCCCTCTTCGAGATAGACGGCACTGACGATCCCGTCAAACGGCGCGCGGATGCGCGTGCTCTCGAGGATGAGTTCGTATGCGGCTTTCGCGGCATGGTAGCCTGCGTCCGCCTGGTCGAAGGCCTGCTCCGTGACGGCGCCCTTCTCGAAAAGGCGTCCGAGTCGCTCCCAGTCCTTTTTGACAACCACATACCGCACCTCGGCCTGCGTCAACTGCTGGTCTTTCATCGTCACCAGCAGGTCACCCTCGCCCACTCGTTCCCCCACCTCGACGTGGATCCGGTCGATCTGTCCCCCCACGACTGCCCCGACAGATGCCTCGCGATACGGCTCGATGCTCCCCGAGAAAGAGAGCTTCGGAGTCACCCGCTCGAATCCGACCGTCTCCGCCGAGACGAGAACAGCCTCTCCGACCGAGTTCGAGGCAGCTTCCTCTGTGCCTCTGCCGCACCCGGCGGACAGGAGCGCCAGCCCGATCATGGCGGCGACCCCGAGTACACCGGCAACGTTCGCTCTTCGAGCGATGAAGTTCACTCTTCGACCGTGTCTCACTCCAGTTCCCTCCGTCATTGCACTGCCCCTGTTGCCAGCTCGAGTTGTGCCGCCGCCACCCTGAGGCGGGCGTGCGCCGAGATTCTGTTCATCTCCGAAGTCGTCTTCGCGGTCTCTGCATCAAGCACGTCGCTGTTGGTCGCGGTTCCACTTGCGAAGTTTTCCCGCACCACGCGCACGCTCTCCAGAGCCTGGGCCGCGCCTTCGTCGGCTATCACGACAGCCGTCACAGCCTCGTCATATTGGAGGTAGCTTCGCTTCACCTCGAGACGGACAGCGTCTTCCATGATGGCGAGTCCGTGCTCTGCCTTAAGCCGAGCCGCCTTCGCCTCCCTGATCCGGTTCCACCTTCCTCCCCAATCGAAGACGTTCATCTGAAGAGCGACCGTTGCGCTCCAGTGCCCGTAGAACTCGGGCTCGTACTCACGATTCGGGCGATCCCACTTGTAGTTGCCGACCAGAGCCACCTGGGGGAAGAACTCAGCTCGAGCAATGCCGACCGCGTTGCCAGCGGCTTCCACCGATTCGGACATCGCCGCAAGGTCCGGGCGGTCCAAAAGGGCAGATGCGGTCAGGTTCTCGAGGCCGTCACTGTGGACGTCCGCGACAGGCAGTGTTTCAAGCGGCTCGATCGTGATGTCGGGGTCAAGCCCCATTCTGAAAGCGAGCGCCGCCATCGCCAACTGCACGCCGTGATCCACACGGTTTCGCTCGAGCTTGATCTCGGACATCTGAACCCTCGCCCTCATGATGTCGCTCTTGAGGGCCATCCCCTCCTCGTACATCACTTCGAGGTTCCCAAGATGCTCTCGCATCTGCTCTACTGCATCGTTCATCACATCGCGTGCTGCCCTCGCCTGGACGAGTCCCACGTAGGCCTCTATCACATCAAACCGCGTCTGATCCGCTGTCCGGCGCACACCGTGTTCTGCCGCCGCGAGCGCGTGCTTCGATGCACCGTACGCGTTCAGGAGGGCTCCACCGGTGAAGAGCGGTTGCCGAACCGAGACGCCGACCGAGTAGATGTCATCGTCCCCCATGTAGATCTTGCTCGCGTCGCCTCCGGCCAGACCCTCGAGCGTCGACGGATCGAGATAGCCATGCTCGACGAGATACTCGAACGGGGCCATCAGCGGATCGAACATGCTCCCGAACCCGGCCGCACTCATGTACGGCACCTCATCGAGCCTCGTGTAGGATGCGCTCGCGCTTATGCTGGGGAGAAACTGAGCCCGTACCTGCGCCACTCTCGCCCTGGCAGCCTCCTCATGGACGTCCGCGATTGCGATCACCCTGCTCTCACCGAGGGCTATGCCGATGGCCTCATCGAGGGTCAGTGCGAGTGGCGCCGCGGAAACAGCCGGCACACCCGCGAGCGATATAACTGCGACGGCCAAGACCAGCAGTGCCTCGCTCGAGATGGTCGCCACACGCCCTCGCGCCGGTGCTTCCTT
>DAOVNE010000067.1 GCA_030630395.1 Candidatus Eiseniibacteriota bacterium | reverse complement strand
TAGTAGAAGCCGATGACGCGACCGCGGTGCGACTCCGCTGCGAGATCGACAATCCGGGCCTTCCTCGCCGGTTCTCCCACTTCACGCAGCCCGGCTATCACGAATGCGACGAAGAGCCAACCCGCCGGAAGAGTAACAAGACTGATTGGAAAGAGCGCGAAGAGCGCGAACGTGACGAGAATGAATGGCCTGCGTCCGTACCGGTCGGCCAGACGTGCCGCGGGTATGTAACAGGCGATCGCCGTCACCATCTGTAGCGAAGTGAGCGCCCCAAACTCAAGCGGACTCTTGCCGTGGACATCGAGGACCAAGAGTACCACATAGATGGCCGCCAGGTTCGAGCCGAACCGGACCAGACAATCCGTCAGAAGCAGCCGCTTGAGTGTACCTGGCATCATGCGCCAGACGGACTTCGCGCTCTCTCCCCGCGGCTCCGGGGCTGGAGGAGGAATGCGATAGTAGCGGGATTGAAGGTAGATGGCGGCCAGCGCGAACACAATGGAGATCGCAAACCCGATGTGCATGCCCGCCGAGAATCCCAAGCGCTTGAGCAGATACCCACCAATGGGCGGCGCGAGGACGATCGGTATGCGCTTCCAGATCGACTGGACACTGAACCCCATCGCCCGCTGCGACTTGCCGAGAGTGTCGCCTATGAGAGCGAAGACCGCGGGCTGCGACATGCTGCTCCACGCCAGCACGAGCACCGACCCGGCGATGACGACCTCCCAGCGGTCCGTCAGCAGATAGAGCACGTAGCCGGAAGCGGCGATCAGATTGAACAGGACGAGCGCGCGCTTGCGGCCCATCCTGTCGGCAAGCCAGCCGCCCGGATACTGGTAGATCGTCTCGACGATCCGCATGAAGGAGCCGTACACGCCGATGGCAACGGCGCCGGCGCCCAGCACTTCGAGGTACTTGGGAATGAAGCGAATCCAGAGTTCCTCGCCCATCCCGATCGCCAGAATGGCGCCCAGGAGCACGATGATGTTGTGCTCGAGCGCGAAGAACTCTCTTACGGTCTTGACGCTAAGCTTGCGCTCCATGACACGGCGCCCCATCCGCCGAGACGAACTAGCGGGTCAAGTACATGGCCTTTATGACGCCCCAGCTCATAGCCTCGACCGCGGTTCCACACGCTGGGCAGCCTTCCTCCTCCGACCCGACGAGCGACGGCCAGGTCGCACCCGGAAGGCACGGAGAGTCGGCGCAGAGCGTGACGTCATCCATCTCCCAGTCGCAGAGAAGCGGATTCACGTATTCGTTGTCGTGGTAGTTGCCGCCACAGAGTGAATCGCCTTCCGCGTTCCCGAAGATGAAGCAGTGGCTGACGCTCGGAGTCTCGGTGCCCTTGTCGCAATAGACGGCCAGCCCATTCGGTGAGAAAGCCAGGATGCAGTACTCGAGCGTGGGCGACGCACCCCGGCACCACACCTGATGCCTGCCGTTTCCCACGATGGTGCAGTTGGTGATAGTCGAATTCGCATCAGAATAACACGCAATCGCCCCCGCCGCGCTCCATGAGCCTGTGTTCCCGATGAACGTGCACCCGGTGACCGTTACGGGATTCGCACCGGATATGCGCATGCCACCGCCCGAACCTGAGATATTGTCGACGAAGACGCAGTCCGTGACCGTGATCGCCGAGTAGTCGGCGCGTATGGCGCCTCCAACACAGGTCGCGACACCATTCTCCAGAAAGGTACAATCGGTGAACGAAGCTCCGTCGGAATTATTGAGCATGACGCCCCCGCCGACGCCGTAGTCCTCGACCAGGTTCCCCGCGAACTCGCACCGAACAAGCTGCGGCGATGAATTGTTGGAGTAGATGCCCCCACCACCGTAGGCAAGGTTCTCGATGAAGTCGGTATCTGCGATCAGCGGTGATGAGCCGGAGAGACAGGACATTCCCCCACCGTAGGCACTTCGTCGCGTCGGCTCATTGACGACATTCAGCGAGAACTCGCAGTAGCGAACGATCGGAGAGGATGCGTCGCAGCAGAGTCCCCCACCCCTATTCTGCGCCGTGTTGTCGGTGAACGTGCACTCCTCGAATCGGGGGCTCGAGCCGTTCACGCAGTAGGCGCCCGCACTGGTGTCGGCAACAGCAGCGGTGATTGTGAAGCCGCAAACGACGGAACTGGTGTCCTCACCTGAATGGAAGAAGAACCCGCGACCCAGATAGCCGCAGGCGATGAAGGTGTACCCCTGACCGCTCTCTGAGATGAGAGACAAGTTCGTCCCCCCGAAATCGAGGTCGCGATTCAAGGATCCCGTGTAGGTGCCAGCAGCCACGAGGACCGTGTCCCCTGGGTTGGCAGCATCGATACCCTGCTGAATCGTCGGCTGCTCGGACGGAACGAGAATCGTGGCCGCCGCTACGATCCCAGGTATCAGCAGACTTGCGAGGACGATTGCGGGCATGCGTGGTCTCTGCAACATGTGGCGCCTCCTATCACGTGGCCAGGTTCGCTCAGCTGGTCCCGTACCGCAGGCAAACCTACCCCGTCGATTCCATGAACTGAGCCACTCCGGTCATGAGCATCTGGATCGCGATGGCCACGAGCAGCATCCCCATCAGGCGCTCGATCGCGGTCAGTACTTTCTTCCCCAGCCGCCGCGCGAGTATTCCCGAGGTGGCCAGGATCAATCCCGTGAGAAACCATGAGATGGACAGAGCCGCCAGCCACTCCGGCCACCGGCCGGGCTCCTTGCTCATGATGAGGAGGACTGCGGCGAGAGCAGACGGACCGGCCACGTAGGGGATCGCCATCGGCACGATGAACGGCTCTCCCGCCGGTGTCTCCTCGGCCAGTCCTCCCCCGGTTCGAGGGAAAACCATCTTGATCGCAATGAGAAGAAGAACCGTGCCGCCTGCCGCGCTCAGTGCGGACCCCGATATCTGAAGCATTCTGAGCAGATGCGATCCGGTGAAGAGGAAGGCAATGAGAACCACGAACGCGATGATGAGTTCGCGGACGATTATGCGAACGTGGCGCTCGCGATCCACCTCGCTGAGCGCGGACATGAAGAGTGGGATATTCCCGAAAGGGTCCATCACCAGAAACAGAAGTGCCGCCGCCGAAAAGACTGTCATGGTGTCCCCCCTGTCATGCTACGCATCCGACCCTTCTCCCTCCGCAGGTCGCCCTCCTGCAATCGTTCCGAGGCTCAGCACGTGTATCGTCACACCAAGTGCGACCACAAGTAGAAGAGTGCGAAGCTGCCAGCCGTCAAAGACGACTAAGGCAGTGTACCCGATCGTTCCCCAGAGCAGTGCGAGCGTCACAACCTTGGTCATCCTGGTGGTTGCTCTATGCTCTCTGTAGTTCTTGATGTATGTGCCGAACCATCTGTGATTCGTGAGCCACTCGTAGAGCGTGTCTGAACTGCGGATGAAGCAGGCTGCCGCAAGCAGCAGAAAGGGCGTTGTCGGTAGAAGAGGCAGGAAGACACCGATAACACCCAACCCGACCGCGAGAACTCCAGCGGACATCAGAAGCAGCTTGCGCAGACTGGAGCCTGTCGTCGCGGACTCAACCGCATCTCTACCCTGAGGTTTTCCAGGCTGCATTCGAAAGACACCCCACTGACGATCGCCCTGTGCCAAAACCCACACGTGGCGACGCTAGCACAGGCGCTCTCGTCGGGCAACTCCTGTGGACGCTACCGCGGTGCCTGCTGGAAGGAGATTCGCTGGGTGTGCGGCTGACTTCGGACGAGCGACATGCCCGCCAGCAGCCGCAATGCGCCGCCCACTGGTTCACTGTACATCTTCTCTCAAGAAGACTCCGGCGTCACCTTGAGGAACCGTGAAGTCCGTTCCCGATGCCCCAGTGGCGATATCTATATGAGACGTGCCCAGAGACAATGCAATTGGAGCATCTACTGCTGCCACGATCAGCCCATCCTCGAAATCCCGACGGTAGCCTCCGTCGATCGAGTAGTAGGGAGCGGTGGGGTCTCCCAGCATCACATCGTAGTACTGGGGAAACCAGTAGTCCGCTACGCCACCGTGGTCCCGAGGCCCGAAATCAAAGGCGAAGTAGGTGTGATCCGTGAGCAGGCTCGCCACAAGACCGGTGCGGAGACGAGGCCAGTCGATCTCGCCCGTGTCGTCCGTGTCTACGGCGTAGACGACGACATGCGGCGCGTTCGTGCTCTCGAGCGCTCTTTGAGAGGAAGCAAGTAGCTCGTCCAGTTCGAGACCGCATTGCACGCCCAGCGCGTTCTCCAACAGGTACCCGTTCAAGTACTGCGGAAACGGTGAACCCTCAGGGAAGTCACACCCGGCGTTGGCGATGACCCACTTGTCCTCTGCGGTGTTGTCTCGAAGCGTGCTCAGCAGCTGTTCCTGCCCCGAGACCCAAGCGTCCGCATCTATCGGGATCGGCACGCCCTCCGACCAGGCGCCACTGCAGAAAGAGTAGGCGTCTAGCATGTCCACGACCACACCGTCGTGCTGAGGCTGGCTTGCGACGACATCGTAGAAGCTGAGAATCAGCTCCTGCCACCCGGTGTGCCTGGGATCCATGGCGTAGATCGCGGGATCCGCCCATCCGGGAAACGCACACCGCCTGTCCAGGACGCCATCCTCATCATCATCGTACATCAGGAACATGTCCTCAGTGATCTGGAGCGGTCCACCAGGATCGCCGCCGTTGGCCACGGTCACGAGGAAGGTCTGCCAGGTAGTATCGCCGGATACCCAGTTGAGTGAGAGACCCGCCAGCAGTATTGCCGAAGGATGGCGGTCTCGGATGTCCACCGCCTCTTGCACATCAAACCACCCCGTCATGACGAGATCAAAGGCAGCACTCTCGTGCTCGATCAGCTCGCCCTTCTTCGCCAACCAGATGCCGAGACGCGGGCTCCTGTCGACAGTGGCATCATCATCCCCATTGGGCTCTGCTGGACTATCTACACAACCGTGCATTGTCACAAGAGACAGAACGACCAGGAGGACGACCAGGAATCTGGTATGTCCTTGCAGCTTGATCATGCGTTCTCCTCTAGCTGCCATCGGACCCACTCGTGCTCTCACCGTACCTCAGCACGAAGAAGACACCGAGAAGCAGGAACGTGCCGGCCCGGAGAAGCCGCCAACCTGCGGCGCCCTCCCCCATGGCAGTCCCGAGGTAGATCCCTGAAGCTACGAGCGTTCCCACGCCGACGGCGAAAAGCAACCACCTTAGTCCCTTGGGCATCCTGGACTTCCCCATTGTTCATTGTCTCCCTTCCCCGAAAGCATTCACGCCATCGCAGATCTTGACGATCGCGATGAGATACAGAACTATCTCGGCCAGATAGGCAGCGAGCCCAACGACTGGCGCGAGGCTCACCAGACTCAAGATCGGTATCGCAAGAAACAGCTTCTCGTCCAGGGGATTCACACGCAGACCGTGCCGTGAGGCGTAGCTGTTGAAATCCTGGGCGAACCCCCACGTCACCTGGAACACCCAGTAGAAGTTGAAGAATGGTATACACAGAAAGCCGATAGCCTTCCCTGGAGTCGTGCGCGCATGCCCATCCTGAATGGCTGACCACGCCTGATACCAGAAGCGGAGGATGATCACAAAGAGGATGACGCGGGCGAGAATGCTGACAACGCCGAAGCGCTCATCAGCCGCGAACGCGAGAACCGTGGAGATGATTGCGAGAAGCCACGCCCCAATCATGGTGCTCAGATAGAGCTGCTTGGATATCCGGATGGAAGACCTGCCAACCGTCTGCTCCCCCATGTTCCCCTCCTTGAAGAATCACCCTAGTCCTCGTGGTCGTGTCGATGGTGAAGATCCGGCCAGTGCACGTGCTCATGCTCCTTGGCTTCGTGGTCGTGAGAGTGAGTGTGAGTCGTGGCTGCCGGAACACCGGCATGTTCGTGGCTGTGGTGACCGTCATCGTGACGGTGCCGGTGCTTATGCAGCACAGGATCGTGACGGTGCACGTGACCGTGTCGCTCACCGAACAGAAGCACGAGTGAGCCGCCAACGAGCGCGGCCGCCCCCGCCTGAACCCAGCTGAACGATTCGCCCAGGAACAGGAGGGAGAGAATCACTCCGAAGAACGGAGCAGTGGAGAATACCATCTGGCTCCGGGAGGCTCCAAGCCCCTGTGCGGCAGTGATGTAGAGAACAATACTGATCCCATACGCAAAAGCCCCGACTACCAGGGCCAGCAGCGCGGAAGTCGTGCTGCCGACGCCGCCGAGTATGGCTCCACCCACGATGAGATTGAACAGGCCGGCCACAGTACCTTTCCAAAGGGTAGTCTGAGCCGGCGTGATCCCATCGATCAGAGCCGTGAAGTGATTGTCGAATCCCCAGAGAAGACAGCCTGCACCCACGAGCAGGGCGGCGAGCACACCTGACGGGCCTTCTCCCGCGGCCAGAAGCACGGCGGCCGCAAGCGTTCCTGCTGCTCCAAGCCAACCTCTCCCGGACAGGTGCTCCCGAAACACAAAACGACCGAGCAGAACTGTGGCGACGAGTTCCAGAGTGAGAAGGAGCGAGACCGACCCGGATCGGATGGCTTTGAGACCGAGCAACAGGAGCCACGGACCGAGCACGCCGCCGGACACGACTGCACCGGCCAGAAGAAGGCCCGTGCGCCGTCCGAGACGCCAAGGCAACCGGAAGGAGCGTTCACGGAACACGATGGGCAGGACGCCAATGGCCGCGCCTATGTAGAGCAGGCCGGCCAGCGCTTGAGGTTCCACGTCATGCAGGAGCGCCTTGCTGGCCGGCGTGGCGGCGCCGAACAGAAACGCCGCAAGCAAACCCGCGCCAACGAAAGAACCTGTGTTTCTTCTGTCGGTCATGCGCCTCCGGAGGACACTCCCCACATCATCTAGAAGTAGATTGAGACCCCGGCTTGCACGCTCATGGGATCGAACTCGAAGTCACTATTCGTCTGCTCGTCCTTTCTCGTTTCCTCGTAGGATTCCTCTGCGTGATACCAGTGCGTCACGCGCATATCCCTGACGTATGCGGCGACTGCACGATATTCGACGTGCAGGGCGTACCACTCGGCCGGTGCCCACTGCACTCCCAGAACTCCGGTGACACCAACGCTGAGAGATGTAGCATGGTCTCTGTGGCGCCAGGTTGTATCATCGCCCTGGAAG
>DAOVNE010000246.1 GCA_030630395.1 Candidatus Eiseniibacteriota bacterium | reverse complement strand
GACCGCGTAGACACCGCCGACTCCAGATGTCGCCGTGAAGATGGGCACAGCGCCCGTCGTGTCGGCGCCTGTGGCGTAGCCCTTGATGATGGCGCCCTCAATCGGAGCGCGCGCGGGAGCCTCGTACACCTCTCCCGCCAGTTGGCCGTAGACCACCTGGACCGTGATGTCCTCGGAGTAGATGTTGAAGCCGGCCTTGCCCATGACCGCCTCAACGATACCTGCGCTCGTCGGGGTAACGGCGGCCTCGTAGACGGCTGTGGCACCGACGTAGGCTGTCATATTGACGCCGCAACCAAGGAGCGAGATATCGTAGTACATCTCGGAGTTGGTGAACGTCACCGTACCCTCAATGAAGGGAGCGAGCGCACCGTAGAGACCGATCGACTCCACGGCCGCATCGATGTCCTGCGTCGCGAAGTCGACACCGCCCGTCACAGGGATCACGTCCTCAAGGCAGTTGTACGACTCGCCGATCTCGCTGCCGACAATGATGAGGTCCTGACCGTAGTCGCTCTCAAGCGAGAGAGTCACCTCACCGTTGATGTCGGTCGTGCCCTCGACAGTCGTGAAGCTCCAGCCATCGACTGCAAGCTCGACATCGGCCAACGGCAGTCCACCGTCGTCCAGGATCGTGACAGTGACATCGGTCAGCGTGCTGATCGGGATGGACGATGGAACGATCGTGTAGGTCACCGGAACTATCGCCTGGACATCGGCCGTGTACGTCTCGGTGTTGAAACCGGTGACCGTAAGAGTCAGCATTTCGCCGACCGGTACCATCGTCGTGATGTCCATCGAGACGTTACCTGTTGCATCGGTCATCCCTGAACCGTGAATCGTGCCATCGTAGTAGAGGCAGCAGAGCGCATCATCGACCGGATTGCCACCGGCAAGCACCTCCACATCCCACGTGGTCATGCTCGGGTAGATCACCGACAGGTGATTCACGACGAGCGCCGCAGGTGTATCGGTACGCACTCTGAGTGACGGATCGCCGAATATGGTCCAGTGGTAGTACTCGTTCTCACCGGCGGATCCGTAGTCATCGATCATGTGGCCACAGCCGTTGAAGCAGATTCCGCCGTAGGTCCGGCGGATCCCCTCTGCCGAGGTTCCGACCAGGAGATCAACGATCTCGTCCTGGGCATCCATCGGTGGAGACCAGGACTGGCTGATGGTCGAAGCGTAGAAACCGATCGCGCCTGTGGGCTCGCCGTTTGATCCATTCGTTGCGCGGAGCCAGGCCTCACCGAAGCAGGTCCCGCTGAAGTTGCCGTTCTCACATGCGACCGTCACTCCGAACGCAAGCATGTTGTCGTTCGTGAGCGCGTTGATGTGGCTGTTCGAGAAACCGGTCGAGCCCCAGCTCGTCTCCGAGCCGTGGCCCGTGTAGTTGATGATGCTCCGGCCGTCCTCGAGAGCGGTCGTGACCATCGCGGCCGTTCCGGTTGGATCGTAGATCTGATCTACTTCCGTGTAGGTGAACGCAAGGAGATCGTCCCGAATGTAGTCCTCGTGCTCGTTGTCGTATTCGTTGTCGTCACCCGGTCCCTGGTTGGACGCGACGCCCATGCCCTTGTGGTACCACTCTGCGCCGGCCTGGGGCCTCTTCTCGTACTCGATCGTCCTCAGAACCTGTGTCGCGAGATCGCCGACGTTCTCAGCCGAGAAACGCCCGATGAAGAGATCAGCGTAGCTGTCGCCGACTGAGATGAGCGCATAGCTCGGATCGGAGAGGTCGCTCACCGTGAGCGACGGACACTGCGCGACGTCTCCCACCAGCAGCACGTATGTCAGACCGTTCGTGTTGTAGTAGGTCTCAATGTAGCTGTCGAGTCCGCTCGCCGTTCCTCCAGCGTCGGTCACTGTGACCATCTCACAGGGAACGCCCATCTGGTTCTTCCACTCGACCAGGGGCTGCATCTCCGCGAGGAAGCCGGCGTCGTCGTAGCAGATGACGAGCATGTTGCCGCCGTCATCGACCGCCGGGTAGCGATCGAGCGGTGCATCAGCGAAGTTCAGGAAATGACGCGCGTAGATGTTGCGAAACTCCCGATCCATGAGAGCGGGCCTCTGCGTCAGCGCGTTCTGCTTCGCAGCCCCCACGCTCGTGACCTCGACGACGACTGAATCGTAGACGCGCAGTGTCTGGGTCGAGGGGTTGTACTGAATCGGGTTGAGTTCGACCACCGTGCCTCTGAAGTCGCGCATGACGTACGGGTCGCGAAGTGTCACGAGCCTGGACGGGTACCACTCATCGGTATCGTAGAACCCATCAAACACGTAGGGCACGCTCGCCGGATCCACATCACGAGTGATGATCCCCTTTGACGGAGCTACCGGCACTCCCTCATATTCCACGTAGTGTGAAGAGATCACGCGGACGGCCATCTCGGCATCATCGGGGATGATGATGCTCCGGCAGACATTCGGAACTGCAGGGAGACCCAGCTCCATGGTCCTACTCTCCTCACCGAGGGCGATGGAGTAGTAGATCTCGCCATCGATATCAATGGCGTCCTTGATGATGCTCGACAAGCCATACTCGAGAACCGTTGTCTCGATGTCCGACTCGACAACACCTGCCGTGATGGCCTCTGCACCGCTGCCCAGAACGATCGTCTCCGCAGACACGAAGGTCGCCGAGAAGAGCAGTACGAGAAACAGGGCGAGTAACGACTTCGGCACGGTACACCTCCCACGTTCGTGTGCGATATCACCCGCTACCAGGATCACTCACTATCAGACTCGTTGCGAATCCACCTGCCGGGCCATGGGATCATCGGACCGGCTTGTACGATGGCAGCCCCTCATTATAGCACATCATTGGGAGTTTGTCATTGCTGCAGGGCACCCCCGCACAATGGGCGTTCTGGCGATGGCGGGCTGTTGATGCTATCATGTTGGATCTAGGGTTGGCGACACGCACCGGGAGACCTGATGTCAGTCATTCTTCAAGCACTCATCGATCTCAGGAATCTCCTGCACGGCAACCTCATCTTCGGTGTCGGCGCGCTCCTGCTCGCCGGGTTCGGGGGCGGCAAGCTGGCCTCACGGCTCAAGCTCCCCACGATCTCCGGCTACATAGTGGCAGGCCTCGTCCTCGGCCCGTCAATCCTGAACGTAGTTCCCGACCATATCGTTGAATCCCTCGCCCCGATCCCACACATAGCTCTGGGACTCATCGCCATCACGATCGGATCAGAGTTCAGGATCGCCAAGCTACGGAAGACCGGCAGGAACATACTCATCATCACTGTTGTCCAGCTCCTGGCCACCTTCGGCGCCGTCGCCACAGCGCTCTATCTCTTCGACGCGCCCCTCCCGATGGCGCTCCTTCTGGGAGCGATAGCCTCGGCCACGGCCCCGGCCGCGACCGTGGCGATCGCAAGTGAACTCAGAGCGCGCGGGCCTCTCGTCTCCACCCTCTTCGGAGTGGTAGCGCT
>DAOVNE010000081.1 GCA_030630395.1 Candidatus Eiseniibacteriota bacterium | reverse complement strand
GGGTGAGACGAGCGAGGCCATCCAGCTGATGTCGAAGGCTCTCGAGGAACTCGAGCAGGCCGGCATGCCGAGCTGGGACGCTGACGACTGGGCGAAGAAGCAGGCAAGGCTCGCCAGCATCAGGTCGTAGGAAGAGGCTGGGCGGGCGGCGTACTGCTATAGCTCCAGCCCACCACCGCTGAGCACATCAGACGGAGTTTGGGATGCAGCCACCTGGAGGAAGCGCGTATTCAAAGCACTGGGGTCTTGATCCAAGCGTGACGTTCCTGAACCACGGCTCCTTCGGGGCCTGCCCGACCGAGGTGCTCGCCGCCCAGATCCGCTACCGGGATCGAATGGAGAGACAGCCCCTCCAGTTCATGATTCGCGATGTCGAGGAGCTGTACGACGACGCTCGAGCCGAGCTGGCGGCCTTCGTCGGCGCGGATCCTCTCGATGTCGTGTTCGTGCCGAACGCGACGACGGGTGTCAACACGGTCCTCCGCTCGCTTCACTTCGAACCCGGCGATGAGCTTCTCACGACCACACATGAGTACAACGCCTGTCGGAACGCACTCGATTTCGTGGCGGAACGCTCCGGCGCGGTCGTGGTCGCTGCCGAGATACCGTTCCCCGTCGGTTCGCCCGCGGAGATCACCCGGGCGGTGCTTGAGCGGGCTGGACCGCGGACGCGTATCGGCCTCTTGGATCACATCACGAGTCTCACGGGCATGGTCGTGCCGATAGCGGACATCCTGCGTGAGCTATCGGAACGTGGAGTGGATGTGATGGTGGACGGAGCCCACGCGCCGGGCATGCTCGAACTAGACATACCCTCGATCGGCGCCGCCTACTACACGGGCAACTGCCACAAATGGCTGTGTGCTCCGAAGGGTGCAGCTCTTCTGTACGTGAGGCGAGACAGGCAGGTTGGCTTGCGCCCGCTCGTGATCAGTCACGGGGCGAATGCGACGCGCACCGATCGCTCGATGTTCTGGCAGGAGTTCGATTGGACTGGAACACGCGACTTGAGTCCGTACCTCGCGGTGGCCGACTCGATCCGGTTTATGGGGTCGCTGCTTCCGGGAGGGTGGGGTGAACTCATGGAGCGAAATCGCTCGCTCGCGCTCGAAGCCCGAGATCTCATCAGCGACCGGCTCGGGGTCGAATCAGCCTGTCCGGATTCGATGATCGGAACCCTCGCCAGCATCCCGTTAGGTAGAGGACGCTACAGGTTTTCAACAACGAAGCTCGACTTCGACCCGCTTGAGGACGCGCTTCGTGAGGAGTACGGGATTGAGGTTCCGGTGCTCACCTGTCCCGACGGTCCCGCGAGCCTTCTCAGGATCTCCGCTCAGATCTACAACCGGATCGAGCAGTACGAGTACCTGGCCGACGCGGTTCTCGACATCGGGCGCCGCTAGGGTATCGCCCGCGCGAACTGGCGGTGTATTCGGCGACCTAGAGCTGAAACTCGAGTTCGGCAATGTAGATGAGGCGCCGGTCGCGATTCTCAAGGAAGTTCCGGAGCAGGAACTCAAGGTCAGGCTCCACCAGTCCATCAAAGAGGACTTGGTCTCCCACCGTCACTGTGATCGGTTCATTCACATTGAACATGTCCGGGTGGACCAGGATCCTGAATGAACCCACGAGCGACTGCTTGATATCCACGCGGTTGGCGGAATGACGCACGCGGACCGCCCCCGAGGGAACTTCTCTCTTGAAGATGTAGTAGTTCTCCTTCTCGGGAAGGAGACCTTCCAGAATGAGTTCTTCCCCATCCCGCTCCACGGTAATGGAGAAGGCGTCGCCCCGGGCGAGCGTTCCCTTGAAGTCGTCCAGATCATCGAGGCTTGTCACTGGCGTACCGTTTCCCGCGACGATGATATCGCCCTCGGCCATGCCCATCTGGGTCGCGGGGTAATCGCCGTCCGAGAGAGCGGAGACCAACACACCTGTTTCCTCGTACTCCCAGTCAGGCACGAATCCGAACGTGATGCGATCAGACACGAGCGCCGCGTTGTAATCGAGGTGCCAGGGAGCACGCTTCCCGATGATCGTCTCATCGATGGCGAACCACCTGCAGAGACCGAACTCGCCCCCTGCGGCCTCCCACGAGATCTTCGATGGAAACGGATCTCTGGAATGCCGTTCAAGGAACCTGGCGATCCTCGGCAGCTCCTCTTCCCCCCACGGCTCGAAGCTGTGCTCGCCCTCAAACTCTCTATAGAAGATGTCGGCTCCCGCGCGCTCTGCCATGTCCAGAGTGGCCCGCATCCGCTCGGACGGGTACAGTCCATCGTGGAATGTGGTCGTTGCGTATAGCGGCGTGGCCGCCATGTTCGAAGCGTAGCTGGCGCGATCACCGTCGAGGCTTGCCACACCCATGTGACCGTTCATGGTGACGATGGCCGCGTAGTCAGTCGGGTCGCTCATCGCGAAGAAGAAGCCCGCCGACGCTCCGTCTGAGAAACCAGTCATCCACACCCTGTCATCATCGACGTTGTACTCGCGCTTCACAGTTCTGACGAGTGCTTGGATGTTGGCGGTGCCCACATCCTCCCACCAGGTAGCGCCGGCCTGCCCGAACGGAACCGCCGCGATCCAGCCGTGCTCACGCGCCATCGCCACAAATTCATTCTCAGCAACGCGCTCGAGAGGATCGGGTACGATGTCTGCCCTGCCGACTCCGCCGTGCAGGATGACAAGCATCGGTGTCCGTTCATCTGACTCGTAATCGTCGGGAGTCACGATGACCCACGGGCGTTCCACACCGTCGATGCATGTGGCCATCCTGAGTTCCGGGACGCCGGGTGTCTCAATGTCCGGGAAGCAGAGCGAGTCCAACCTGGCCGCCACCTCAGCCCAGCTCGGCTCAAGGTCCAGAAGCTCCTCCAGGAGACTCTCCTCTAGAGCCGCGTCCTGAGCGGAGATGAGGTCATCGAGCGCCACGCGCCAGGCGGAGGACCCGTTTGAGACCCCACTGACGATCACCAGAATCATCACTGAACAGATAAGCAGTCGCATCGTCTCCCCCTCAAGTCCAGGAATCGTCGCTCGACATCGTGTGGCATCCTGTCGAACTGTCAGTTGGCAATGGTCCCGCTGGCATCCCATCCGACTGTCAGCTAGCTTTGGCTCCGCAGAGAATAGCCCCCTCAGCAGACAGGTTCAAGGGCTCATGGCATTTCACTTGCATATATGGCCATATTGCCATATATTGTCAGAAGGCCTTGGAGGAACGAATAATGAGCGCGCTAACAACGAGTGACTACAGTCGAGAGACGTCCATTCTGAAGGCGCTGGCCAATGAGGCCCGCCTCAAGATAGTCCATCACCTTGATAACGGGGAGTCGTGTGTCTGTGATCTGGTCGAACTCGTCGGACTGGATCAGTCCACGGTCTCAAAGCACCTTGCCGTGCTCAAGGCCGCAGCCATCGTGGACAGGGAGCGCCGCGGCCACCACATCTACTACCGGCTCGTTGCACCGTGCGTCCTGGACTTCATCGCCTGCGCAGCGGCGGTCGCGGCGGATCGAGGCGCGGGGACGACGGCGGACCCAGGCACAGGGTCGGCGGGCGGAGTAGTGAGTTCCGAGAACCCCGTCGAGCCACCGGAGACTTGCGACGGCACTCCCCCACCTTCCGACCGCTCTCTTGATGGCAAGGGGACACGCACATGATGGCGAAGGCCGAACTCAAGGCGACCCTCTTGATAGCCGGTGTCTTCCTTGGCTTCTACTTCATTCCGGTCGACAACCCGCGCATAGCCGGCGCGATCGCTGAGGGCCTGCTCTTCGTTCAGGACTACGCGCGTGAGCACGTGCTGTTCGGTCTCCTGCCTGCCTTCTTCATCGCCGGCGCCATATCGGCCTTCATTTCGAAGGCCGCCGTGATGAAATATCTCGGGGCCCGTGCCAAGCGGGTTGTGGCATACGCGGTCGCCTCGGTCTCAGGAACTGTACTCACCATCTGCAGTTGCACTGTTCTTCCGTTCTTCGCAGGCATCTACTCACGCGGCGCTGGGCTCGGCCCCGCGATCACCTTCCTGTACGCGGGACCGGCCATCAACGTCGTGGCCATCCTCTTTACAGCGAGAGTCCTCGGGGTTCGCCTGGGAATCGCCCGTGCAGTCGGCGCCATCGGATTCAGCATCCTTATCGGGTTCATCATGCACCTGATATTCCGACACGAGGAGTCGCGTCGCGCCGAGGAGGCAATGGCGGTTCCGGAGCTCGAGGTCGAGCGTCCGGTCCGGGAGGTCCTCTCCCTCTTCGCCCTCATGATCGCGGTGCTGGCATTCGTCAACTGGACTGGGCCCGGTGCATCCGCAGGAGCGTCCGCCTTCATCTTCGCCCACAAGTGGGTATTCACAAGCATTGCGAGCGTACTTCTTGCCGGTCTCCTTGTGACCCGGTACAGCGTGAAGATATGGGGACCCGTGCTCGCCACCGGCGCGGTGCTCGTGGCTGCCATGATCACGGGAGACCCGCGCCTGGCGTTTCTTGTCGGCGTCGGGGGATTTGTGGTTGTCGGCGCGACGGCCACGCGGGAGTCGCGCGAGTGGATGGGTAGCTCGTGGGGGCTTGCGAGGGAGATCCTGCCGCTTCTTTTCGTCGGAATCCTGATCGCTGGAGCCATGCTCGGACGTCCCGGACACGAGGGTCTCATTCCGGCAGAGTGGGTGGCCCGGCTTGTCGGAGGCAACTCTCCCGGATCGAATCTGGCCGCCTCGCTCGCAGGAGGCCTCATGTACTTCTGCACGATGACCGAGATCCCGATCGTCCAGGGACTCCTGGGCGCAGGCATGGGCTCGGGACCGGCACTCGCGTTCCTTCTCGCGGGACCCGCAGTCTCGCTTCCCAACGTGCTTGTACTCAGGAGCATAATCGGGACAAAGAAGGCCTCCGTCTACCTCCTGCTCGTGGTCATGTTCTCAAGCCTGCTCGGATTCCTCTACGGACTAATGACCAGCTAGCAACCTGCCCGATCCCGTGCTACGCTACCGAGCATGAAGGCTCAAGCTGACATCAGCTGGTTCTCACTCGCACGACAGCCGCAGGAGCCGCTCGCCAAGGGTGGAAAGACACTGGTCGGCGGTGACCTCCGCAGGTGGCGGGAGCAGTTTCGCCCGTTTCTCAACTACGTCCGTCGGAAGGAAGTCGTCCTCGTGCTCTCCGGCGGAGGCATGAACCTCCCCTGTCACATCGGCGCACTCAAGGTCTTCGAGCTCTTGGGGATTCCCGTAGACCATATCTACGGAACGTCGGCAGGCGCAGTTGTCGGCGGAATGTACGCGGCGGGAATGTCGACTACAGAGCTTGAGAGAATGGTGCTCGACATCCAGTCGCCGGATGAGCTCTTCGGATTCGCGGCTCGCTACCCCCGCCTCCGGCTCGTCACGAACGAGATCAGGAGGAAACTCCTGCGCATCCCGCCG
The DNA here is from genome assembly GCA_030630395.1 of Candidatus Eiseniibacteriota bacterium. Taxonomy (GTDB): domain Bacteria; phylum Joyebacterota; class Joyebacteria; order Joyebacterales; family Joyebacteraceae; genus Joyebacterum. The sequence goes on along the minus strand of DAOVNE010000081.1, from coordinate 1,124 downwards.
GAGGAGTCAGGGATATACAGCCGCACACAGGTCGAGCAATACGTGTCCGGCGTCCTCATGAAGTACGTGGGCCGAGTTCCCACTCTCGGGGAACTCGGGATGGGCTTCTCAAGCGTCACACTCGACGTGGGAACCGGCAAGGAGGATGACTGTGTCTCGAAGAGAGTCTTCTCGAGCCACTCCTCGCCCGACGTAAACTTGAGCGATGCCATAGGAGCGTCGATGGCGATCCCGGGGGTCTTCCCTCCGAAGAGGATAGACGGGAGGTACCATCTCGACGGCGGTGTCGTCGAACAGCTCGCAATCGATACTGCCTACGATGACTGGCGTCGGAAGCGCAGCCTTCTCCGCCGAAGGGGGCTCGTCATCGTCGCGGTCGACCTGGCCGAGCTTGGCCGGGCGCCGTCACGAAGCAAGCTGTCCCAACCGGTCGACCTGGTCATCTACGCTCAGACGTTCAGAGGACGCACCATCACACGCCACAGCCTCTTCCGATGTCACCATCCACGCCGGGGCTGTTCGGTCATCCTCGTCAGACCGAGTGCGTTCGGGATAGATCTCCACGAGATCGAGAAGATACCGAGAGCCATCTTCGAGGCGTACGAGAGAACGATCGAACAACTCTCCGGGTCGGGATTCCTTGATGGAACGCTGGAGGGTCTCAGGCAGGCGAAGATAGAACTCGGGATTCGGCACCCGTGAGAGCGCGCTCCACATCGAGCGGCACAGTCACTCCTGCTGTGGGCAAGACGCCACGTGTCAGATCTCTGCGACGACGACCGACCCAAGTTCGTATCCGGTCTCTCGAACGATAACGTCGCACTTGACTCTGAGAAGGAAGAAGACGGACCTCGACGCGCCACTCAGAGTCTCGAAGTTCCCCTGTCCCTTGGCTATGACGAGATCTGCCTCCGCGAACCGCGTCCTTGTGGCCTCCGAGCAATCATCGAGGATGGTTCCCGGCGCGTCGGAACCGTTCGGCAGGACGTCGACGATATCCAGAAGCCCGACCGCCCGCGCGTCCTCAACCGTCACGTCGTTCAGAATGGGCCGATCGCGCACCACGAGCGTGACTCTCTCGGGCGACAGCTCCTCGATCAGAACCCGGTCGAAGACTATCTCCC
>DAOVNE010000250.1 GCA_030630395.1 Candidatus Eiseniibacteriota bacterium | reverse complement strand
GGCGATTCTGACGTCTTTCTTGGGGTTGTAGATCCTCTCGACCACCATCTCCATCGCGCTCAGGTCGGCCGGACCTGCCTCAAGCTTCAGTTTCGAGATCACGATGCCGTCAAGCCCGTCCTCGTGGAAACGAAGCGGCACTTCGTAGATCGAGCGCACATCCCTGGCATCGATCACCTCGGATATCCGGACATTACAGAAGAGGGCTATCTTCTTCTTGAGATCCAGCCCAAGTTCGCGCTCGGTTCTGCACATCAGAATGTCCGGCTGGATGCCGATGTCCCTCAGGGCTCTCACGCTGTGCTGCGTCGGCTTGGTCTTGAGTTCCCCGGCCGTCTTGATGTACGGAACAAGCGTCAGGTGTATGAAGAGCGTGTCGTCGACGCCCAGATCGAGGCGCATCTGTCTGATGGCCTCCAGGAATGGAAGGCTCTCGATGTCGCCAACGGTGCCGCCGATCTCCGCGATCACGACATCGACGCCCGTGTCCAGAGCGAGCTTGAGGATGCGCTCCTTTATCTCGTTTGTAACATGCGGGACGACCTGCACTGTCCCACCGAGATAGTCGCCACGTCTCTCCTTCTTGATGATCGTATCGTAGATCTGACCTGTCGTGATGTTGTTGGCCTCACTGAGCTCCCTGTCGATGAAACGCTCGTAGTGTCCGAGATCGAGATCCGTCTCAGCGCCGTCGTCGGTCACGAAGACCTCGCCGTGCTGGATGGGGCTCATCGTTCCCGGATCCACGTTCAGATAGGGATCACACTTGAGCATCGTGACGCTGATTCCGCGGCTCTCGAGGAGATAGCCGATCGAAGCGGAGGCTATCCCCTTCCCGAGTGCAGATACAACTCCACCTGTAATGAAGATGAATTTGGGCACGGCACCCCTCTCTCCCGGTGAGGCATGTCACAGTGGGGCGGTTCTACTCGGCCTTCATCAGGCTTCGAGCAATCGTTCTACCTGGGCGACGTCAGTTGGTCGATCGACGCTGGGTGTCTTCTTATCACTCACGACCACACCGATCGTCATACCGTTCTCCAACGCGCGGAGCTGTTCGAGGTTCTCCCTTGTCTCAAGCTCTCCTCTGGGAAAAGATGAGAACCTGTCGAGCGCCGGGCGCCGGAAGCAGTATATCCCAACGTGATGGAGATACAATCGCTTTTCAGAGGCTCTGGCGGCTTGCTCATCGCCACCCTCGGGGACGTTCAGGAACGGGATGGGAGATCTCGAGAAATAGAGGGCGCGCCCTTCGGCGCTTCTGACTACCTTCACGACGTCGCGGCTCCTGTAGCCCTCGATGTCGTCCTCACCATACGCCATTGTCGTGATGTCAAAGCCCTCTGCGAGAAGGGCGACGACGCGGTCTATGTCGCCGGGCTCAATGAGGGGCTGGTCTCCCTGGAGGTTTACGACGATCTCCGCACTGCTCGATGCCGCGGCCAGCGCAACTCGGTCGGTGCCCGTGGAGCAGCTCTCTGTGACCATGGCGACACTTCCACCGGCGGATGTCACGATACGCGCCACTTCATCACTGTCGGTCGCCACAACGACGCGATCGACCGATTGAGCAGCAGAGAGCCTTCTCAAGACATGTACGATAAGGGGATCACCGGAAATCGGAGCAAGCGCCTTCCCGGGAAAACGGGATGACTCCAGTCGACACGGGATGACTCCCAGCACCTTCTCCCTCGTCATCGCGGTCCTCTGTTCTGGAAGCGTGAAGCTACTGGTAGTTCAGAACGATCACCTTGCGCTTTTTCGGAAGGTTGTCCTTGTCTACCTCAACGCTCGTCGCCTCGACCCGCTCCACCTGTTCCCTCAGCTTCAGGAAGTCATCGACCGGCTGAATGGGGAAACCTATGTCCTCTGTCTTGTAGTGCATCGGTATCACGATCCGGGCGCCCAGCTGCTCGGCCACATCTCTGGCTTCCTCCGGACCTATGGTGTAGTAGCCGCCGACCGGCGCCAGCAGCACGTCCAACTGACCCACGGCTTCTACCTCTTCGTCCGAGAGCATGTGCCCCAAGTCCCCCAGATGACCCACCTTGAGGCCGTCCACATTGATGATGTGGATGATGTTGCGGCCACGCTCCTGACCCTTGCTCTCGTCATGGAACGTCCCAACGCCCCGGATCACCACGCCCTTGATCGTCGTATCCTCACCGCCGCGAATGATCTCGGGATTCCCCGCTATTCCCTCCACGGCGTTGTGGTCGGCGTGATCGTGACTGACCGTGATGATATCGGCCGAGTCCTTGATCGGAGCATACCCGACTGCGCCGTCGTACGAGCCCGATTCAAAAGGATCGGTCATCAACTTAGTGCCGTCCCTCGACTCGATCAGGAACGACGATTGTCCCAACCACTTGATCTTCATCTGTATCTCTCCTCTGCACAACAAAGAGGTGTCTTCACGGGATCACTAAGCCCGAGAGAACACCTCTTCGGAATCACATACGCCGCACGAACGAATGCTGGACGCTCGTCCGTCCTCGTCTTCCACCGATTGCCCACCCTCATCGCGGCCGGCATGTTCGTGTTGCACCTGGAAGCCCACCTTGCTCAAGCGGTTCCGTGACTACTGAACGCTCACGCGCTTCCTGTTCTTGCCCCAGCGCTGAAACGTGACTAGGCCGTCCGCAAGAGCAAAGAGGGTATCGTCCCCTCCCTTGCCGACGTTCTCGCCGGGATGGAACTTCGTCCCACGCTGCTTGAGAATAATCGTCCCGGCTCGTACGAACTGGCCGCCGGCCCGCTTGACTCCCAATCGCTTCGCGTTGGAATCGCGGCCGTTCCGCGAGCTTCCTACGCCTTTCTTGTGTGCCATTCCTGGAATCCTCCGTCACCGGGCGCGCTGGCCCGTCCAGCTTAAACCTACGCTGCGATCTTCGTGATGCTGAGTTCGGTGTAGCCCTGCCGATGTCCGTTCTTCCGCTGGTAGCCCTTCCTGCGCTTCTTCTTGTAGACAATGATCTTCTTGGCACGACCGTGGCTGGCGATCTTCGCCGACACGCTCGCACCGTCGATCATGGGCGCACCCACGGTCAGCTCACCACTCGTGCTGAGAGCCAGAACATCTCCGATCTTGACGTCCTCGCCAACCTCGCCATGGAGGCTGGGAACGCGGATCTTGTCTCCCTCGGAGACCTTGAACTGGATCCCTCCGGTTCTGACAATTGCGTAGTCCACGCATCCTCCTGCTTCTTCATCCGCCAACTGCTCTGATGGTCATTTATACAAACCTTTATACTATACGGCTTGAGCCTGAGATGTCAAGTAACAAGTCGTGCCAGCCAGGGAACGCATGGGTACATCATGACCCACCCAGCCGGGTGCGGAAGCCCCATATCCGCCGGGAATCCATGAGGAACCAAGCCGTCGAGAGCCTCAGATGCCCCCGACG
>DAOVNE010000043.1 GCA_030630395.1 Candidatus Eiseniibacteriota bacterium | reverse complement strand
GTTGGCGGAACCGTGAAGACCATGGGTACAGGCGCCCGGCTCGGATCCAGCGAGTACATAGTGGCAGAGGCCGATGAGAGCGACGGGTCGTTTCTGAAGCTCTCACCGACGATGGCAGTCATCACGACCATCGATGAGGAGCATCTCGATTTCTACAAGGGGATAGACGAGATCAAGGAGGCGTTCATTCGGTTCGCCAACAGCATCCCGTTCTATGGCTGCTCGGTGGTCTGCCTGGACCAGCACAGCATCCAGTCAATAATCCCCGACATTCATCGCAGGGTCGTGAGCTACGGCCTGACAGGTCAGGTGGACGTACAGGGTTACGACATTGAGTCATCAGGGGAGCTGACGTCGTTCTCCGTGATCGTACGCGGAGAGGATATGGGCAGAATCGAGATGCACATGCCGGGGCTTCACAATATCTACAACTCGCTCGCCGCAGTCGCGGTGGGTCTGGAACTCGGCGTGGAGTTCGGAGACATCGCCAGGTCTCTGAAGGAGTTCGAGGGAATCGCCCGCAGGTTCGAGATCAAAGGGGAGGTCAACGATGTGCTTGTACTGGATGATTACGGCCACCACCCAGCAGAGATCGGAACGACTCTCGCGGCAGCAGCCGCTTGCTGGAACAGAAGACTCGTCGTCCTCTTTCAGCCTCACAGATATACACGAACGCAGAAGCTATCCGACGAGTTCGGAAGATCGTTCTACGACGCCGACGTACTTATGGTCACAGGAATCTACGCCGCCAGCGAAACACCCATCGAGGGGGTGAGCGGAGCCAATATCGTGGAGGCCGCGATACGATACGGCCATAGAGACGCATCGTACATCGAGGACATGGATGAGCTGTTCGCGCGCGCTGTCGAGGTCATACGTCCCGGCGATGTCGTCGTGACACTCGGAGCCGGCGACATCTACAAAGTGGGGGATCGTATCCTCACAGCCGTGAGCGAGCAAGAAAACTCCTGACTTCGCGGATGCGGAGCGGGGCGAGGTTACCCATGCTGGACCAAGGCATCATCACAGAACTCAGGGCGATAGCTCCCGGATGCGTTTATCCGGACGAGCCCATGGCCAAGCATACGTCCTTCGGTCTGGGAGGTCCTGCCGACGTCTACGTCCAGCCGCTCGACGAAGGTAGCCTCAAGGAGTGCGCGGCGTTTCTGAAGGACGCCGGTGTGGCGATCAAGATCCTGGGGCGAGGCACCAATCTGCTCGTGAGAAGCGGGGGCATCGAAGGAGCCGTCCTTTCCACCGAGCAGGCGCTCAGCACGCTGCGCGCTGACGGCGGAGTCGTGACCGTTGGCAGTGGGATCCCGCTGAGCGGACTTCTGAGCTTCTGCGCCGAGTCCGGTCTCACCGGGCTTGAGCCTCTCGCCGGGATTCCCGGCAGTGTCGGTGGAGCCGCCGTCATGAACGCCGGAAGCTACGACGTTTGGTTCGCAGACCATCTCGAGTCCGTTGTGGTCTTCGAACCAGGGGAGGGTTCCGTGCAGGTCGCCGGAAGTGAACTCGATGCCTCCTACAGGCGTATGGGCATTCCGGAGGGACACGTCGTCGAGAGGGTCGTCCTGACTCTTGCCGAGGAGAGTCCCACAACTGTCGCAGCACGACTGCAGGAGATCATCGAGCGGAAATGGCGAACGCAGCCGGTCGGAATGCGAAGCGCCGGATGCGTCTTCCGCAATTTCCCCGACAAGGCCGCGTGGGCGCTCATCGACTCGGTCGGTCTCGTCGGAGCTCGCATCGGTGGAGCCGTCGTGTCCGACGTGCACGCCAATTTCATACTGAACGACCGGGGGGCAACTCCCGAGGACGTCGAGGAGCTGATCACTCTGATCCGTGAACGAGTCAGCGATCACACAGGGCGTGATCTTGAGACTGAGGTGGAGATCGTAGGCAGGAGGGCGCATTGAGGGGGACGGGCCGGACACGTACAGCGCGGCATGATCGCGGAAGGTCCCAGCGCCAGCGTGGGGGAGCGAAGCGAATCACCATCGTGGCGAGCGCAGTGCTGCTCCTGACCGGGATAGCGTTCACGGCCTACAAGGCGTCCGCATGGGGCGACGAGGCTGGGCGTTTCCCGCTGTCTCTAATGGAGGTCAGCGGGAATGTCGTCCTGACCGAGGCGGAGGTTGTCGAACTCGCCGGAATCGAGCCGGGGATGGACCTTCTCTCCATCGATCTCGGACGCGTCGAGGCAACGATTACATCGAATCCGAGGGTCGAGCGGGCGTATGTGACTCGCCGGCTTCCCGATCACGTGCTCATCCGGCTTGACGAGAAGCTGCCGGCCGCCATCGTGCCCTCAGGCTCCTCCGGATTCGTGGAGGTCGCAGCCGACGGTAGCGTGCTGCCGGGCGCCGAGCGGACTCCATTCATTGACATTCCTCTTATCAGTGGTCTCAACGAACCTCCCTCAGAGGGCGAGGTGTTTGATTACGAGAACTATAGGACGGCTCTGAGTCTCCTGAACACCGCGAGAGAGCTTTCACCCTCATTCTGGGCGGAGATATCAGAAGTGCACATTGCGCCGGGGTCGGGTCTGGTTATCTACACGGTAGCCGACGGGGCAGAGATCAGGTTTGGCTCCGGCGCTTACGACACGAAGACGCTGTCACAACTCTGGGCGGTCCTGAACGATCTCAGGGCGAGAGGTGTGACGGCCGAGACCATAGACATGAGATTCAAACGCCAGGTTGTCGTGAGGACCGCCTGAGGCGGACCTCGAGGACGTGCGTAGGACGGGAGGCCCCACTTGAAGCGGAGCGAGATCATTGTCGGCCTCGATCTGGGTTCGAGCAGGATTAAGGTAGTCGTCGCGGATGTCGGGGATTCGGAGCTTCCGGAGATCCTCGGGATCGGTGAGTCGCGTTCCACGGGGATAGAAGCCGGCGTCATAGTCAACATGGAGAGGGCGGCGGACTCTATTCGCGAGGCGGTCATGGCAGCCGAGAAGAGCGCCGACGTTGAAATCGGCACCGCTGCGATCTCACTCAACGGGGAGCACATCAAGGGCATCGACAGCCGGGGCGTCATAGCCGTCTCCGGCGCGAACGGTGAGATCACGCGATCTGAGGTGTCCACCGTGCTCGATGCGGCCAAGACCCTGGCTCTGCCGGTTGGTCGATCGGTCGTGGACGTGCTTCCTCAGGAGTTCTTCGTCGACGGGCAGCGGGGGATCCGCGATCCCATCGGCATGTCGGGCGTGCGCTTGGGGTCCAAGGTTCATATCGTCACGGCCGAGGAGCATGTAATCGACAACTCCATCAGAGCCGTGCGGAAGGCCGGGGTGAGGGAGAGCATCATGGTTGCCAAGCCGGTTGCGGCTGGGCTCTCGTCGCTCTCCGCTGACGAACGAGAACTCGGCGTTCTCCTCGTGAACATCGGCGCCGACACGACGGGTGTTGCCCTTCACCATGGCGGGTCGATTCGGTGCGCCGGGGTTGTTGGATGGGGAGCATCGAGCATCACAAACGACATTGCCGTGGGGCTCAGAATGCCACTGGTCAAGGCAGAACTTCTTAAGCGCAAGTCAGGCTGCGCCAAGATGTCCATGATCGGGAACTCGGCTATCGAGATCCCGAGCGTGGGTGGTCGACCATCGCGGGAGAGCTCGACGCACATGCTGTCCGCCATCATCGAACCCAGGGTCCGTGAGATCCTCGAGCTGGCACTGGCTGAAGTCGGGGACACGGAGTATTGGGGGAGGACCGCGGCGGGTGTCGTCCTGACAGGCGGGGGAGCGAAGCTCAGCGGCATGGCCGATGTGGCCGAGGATATCTTTGGAATGCCTGCGAGAGTCGGACTCCCCGACAGGGTGTCGGGGCTCTTCGATGCGATAGCGGATCCATCTCATGCTGCGGTTGTCGGTGTTGCCATTGCGGCGTCACGTGCACCGAGAAGACGGCGCAGACGGAATAACGGGGCGGTTCTTGGAACCGTCCGCAAGGTCAGGCAGTGGGTCGACAGCCTCCTCTAGGAGGCGCTCCGGAGGAATACAAATGGGTAAACGACGGAAAGCAAGCAGTGGACAGACGGGATCGCGGCTCAAGGGCCGTGGCCCGGAAGGAGGAACGATGCGGTTCCAGTTCGACGCTGAGCCGGAGATGAGTGCTTCGATCAAGGTCGTGGGCGTGGGTGGGGCGGGAGGCAATGCGATCAACAGGATGATAGAGTCGGGCTTCACCGGCGTGGAGTTCATCGCCATCAACACGGATGCTCAGGCGCTTGAAGGTTCACTCGCAGCAACCCGTATCCAGATCGGTCGCAAGCTGACGCACGGGCTGGGATCCGGCGGCAAGCCGGAGGTCGGCAGGAAGGCGATCGAGGAGGATCAGGAGCACGTTGCCAACGCCATCAAGGGTGCGGACATGGTGTTCATCACCGCCGGGATGGGCGGGGGCACCGGTACGGGCGCCGGTCCGGTCGTGGCGCGGATGGCGAAGAAAATGGGAGCTCTCGTGGTGGGGATCGCGACCAAGCCGTTCCTCTTCGAGGGTCAGTTGAGAATGCGACAGGCCGTCGAAGGCGTGGACGCCCTCAGGCAGGCGGTCGACACTGCCATCGTGATTCCGAATCAGCGGCTTCTGGCCGTCGCCAGCAAGAACACACCGGTCGGTGAGGCTTTCCGTATCGCCGATGAGGTTCTGCTCCGTGCGACAAAGGGGGTCACCGACCTCATCATGATTCCAGGGCTCATCAATCTCGATTTCGCCGATGTGAAGTCGGTGATGCTCGAGATGGGAGATGCAGTGATGGGCACCGGTATCAGCGCCGGCAAGAACAGAGCCGTCGAGGCGGCGCAGCAGTCGATATCGAGTCCTCTTCTCGAGGATGCCACGATCAGGGGCGCCAAGGGCGTTCTCGTGAACGTGACGGGCGGCGCAGACCTCTCCCTCCATGAGATCAGTGAGGCCGCGATGGTGGTCAACGAGGCCATCGGGGCCGAGACGAACATGATCTTCGGGGCGGTGATTGATGAGTCACTTAAAGACAAGGTCATGATCACGGTCATCGCCACAGGAATCGGTGCAGAGCGCAAAAGTGCCGTGGTGGAGCCCAAAAGGGAGCACGCTCCCAGGCCGGCTGCGCGAGTCATCGCAAGAGCAGACGCCGCAACGAGGGCGCCACAGCGTCCCAGGTCAGCTCCGAGGAGAATCGAGTCCCCGGAGCCCAAGCGGAAGCGCGATGAGCCTGCCCAGAGGGTTGTCATGTGTGCGAAGGGCGGTTCGCGCAAGAACTCAAGGCGGGAACTCGAGATACCTACGTTCTTGCGCAGACAGATGGACTGAGTATAATGGGCCTGCACAGGCCTCACAGGCTGCACATGTTGAGCGAGGAGGAAGACCGTGTCACTCTTCACCAAGCTGTTCGGATTAGGTGAGAGCGATCACTACAACAAGGGAATCGAGCACTACAACCGCGGCGACTACGACAGCGCCGTCGTGGAGTTTGAGCATGTTATCGCCGAGACCACGAACAAGTCCGATCCCTACTATCAGCTCGGCATGTTCTACGCCGCGGAGACGCACGCCCACCTCGGTTTCGCGTTCTACAGGCAGGGGAGTCTGGATGAGGCGGAGGAGCAGTTCCGAAAGGCCGTGGAGGAGAACAACCGCTATCCCGATCTCCACTACCATCTCGGAATGATCAGCGAGAAGCAGGGGCGCTTTGATGAGGCTGTGGAATCGCTCCAGCGCGCTGTCGAGATCAACCCCGACTACATGGAGGCCTACTGCTATCTGGCTATAGCGTTCTCAGAACGAGGGCGGCATGAAGATGCCATACGGGCGTTTGAGAAGGCGATGAAGCTGGGGCTGGACGTTCCGGTTCCGGAAACGCCACAGATCAAAGAGGCCTACGATCGGATCCTGAGCGCTCCCTTCGAAGAACTCCGTGGGGCAACGGTCGGGAAGGAGGAGTTCAGAACACTTCTCAACGACGCAATCACCGCTTTCAATGCGGGGCAGGTGGAGGAGGCGGTGCAGGGGTTCGAGCGCGCGGTCAAGCTCAAGCCGAAGTACCCCGATATCCGCGCTCGCCTGGCGATAGCTTACGGCGAACTCGAACGCTACGACGCGGCCGTCGCCGAACTGGATGAGGGCTTGAGCATCAACCCCAACTACGTTGATGCGCTCTTCTACCGTGGCGTCTTCTGTCTCAAAGCCGGTCGCTATCGGGATGCTCAGGAGAGTCTCAAGCGAGCCGTCGAGCTGGAGCCCGACTACTGGGATCTCAGATGCTACCTCGGCGTCGCCTACTTCAAGCGTGGGATGCTCTCCGAATCGAGCGAGGAACTCCTGCGTGTAGTCGAAGCATCTCCCCGTTATCCGCTAGCTAATTACTACCTCGGAATGGTGTATCACTCGGAGGGCGAGACCGAGAAGGCCATTGCCTCATTCAAGCAGGCATTCGCGGACACGGCGTTCTGGAGCGATGCACCCGGGATACCCGCGGAAGCGCTTCTTGAGAGTGGCGACTACGACACGGCGATCGAACGGTACAAGGCCGTGATCGCTCAGAATGGAGATTACGCAGACCTCAGGTGTGGTCTGGGCGTGGCTTACCTGGCCCGTGGAAAACACAAGGAAGCCGCCCAGGAACTGGAGCAGGCCATCAGCATCAACCCGGAGTATGCGGAGGCGCATGCATATCTGGGCCGCGCCAAGGCCGCTCTCGGGCGGGAGGATGAAGCGATAGAGCATCTGGCCAAAGCTCTCATGTTCAAGCCCGGGTATGCAGATCTGCACCGCGAGCTTGCCGACCGCTACATCGCGAGCGAACGGTACAACGAGGCCATAGGCGAGCTCGAAAGGGCCGTCGAGATCAACTCAGACTATGTGGAAGCAAGACTGACGCTCGGTCTCACGTACCGACGGGTCGATCGGGCCGATGAATCGGATGAGCAGTTCCGCGAAGTGCTCAGGGTTGATTCTCGCAATCCGGTGGCCAGAGCGCAGCTCTCGGACTGGACGCCAAGTCATGGAGAGCTCAGGAAGATCAGGCTCTGATGTCTCGCGGACGCCGTCGGCGCAAGGACGCGTCCACCAAGGACAGGTCCGGCAAGGGCACGTCCACCAAGGGTAGGTCCAGCAAGGACCCGTCCTCCAAGGGTAGATCCAGCAAGGACACGTCCGCCGAGGGTAGGGTGGAGACGTGGCTTGAAAGCCCGCCAGGATCCATGGGCGACAGGGGGCGAGAGCTCTCTGTCGCTCTCTGCTATCCCTCCGAGTACTCGCTCGGCATGAGCAATCTCGGCTTCCAGTTCACACTGGGGCTTCTCATCTCGGATGAGAACGTTCGCTGCGAGCGGGTCTTCTGGGACGAGGGATCCGGGCATCTGGGAAGAAGCTGTGAGACCGGCACACCGCTCAGCGACTTCGACGTGATCGCATTCTCCATCTCATTTGAAGACGACTACTTCAACCTCGTTCGCGTGCTTCATGCGGCCGGTCTTGCGCCGCTCGCGGCTGAGAGAGGGGAGGATGATCCCCTCATCGTCTTCGGGGGCATGTGCGCGTTTCTGAACGCGGAACCGATTGCGCCGATCGTCGATGCCGTGCTGGTCGGTGAGGCCGATGCGCTGCTTCCCCCGTTTCTGACAGCGCTCCTGGACGAGCGCGAGAGTGGGCGGGACGCAGTCCTCCGCGCGCTCGCCCAAGCCCCCGGCATCTACGTCCCCGCTCTCGTCGATGTGGAGCACGATGAGACAGGCAGGGTCGTGGGTTTCGCGTGCGTTGAGGGAATCTCCCTGCCGGTTCGCTCGGCGTGTGGCGGGGGCGAGTTCGCCGAGACCGTCGTTCTCTCATCCGACGCGTACTTTAACGATATGTTTCTGATCGAGATCTCCCGCGGGTGCGGGAGGGGATGTCGTTTCTGTGCCGCCGGTCACGTCTACGGCGCCGTCCGGCACAGAGCGGCGACGGATTGTATAGAGCGAGTGCGTGCCGCGTTGCCGTTCGCGGATAGGGTCGGCCTGGTGAGCGCATCGCTGGGTGACCATCCCGAG